>JAIJJM010000017.1 GCA_022728415.1 Collinsella sp.
TCGTAGGGATAGCGGAATGAGACAAGCGAGGCATCTTCGTCATTGCCAGGTTCCCATTTGATATTATCGACAGAAAAGGCACCGAGTATTCCGCCGTGCTTTTCTTCCTTTTCGTTATCACTGTGGAACAGAGACATACTGATTCCTTTCGTTAATTCCAAACCACGCACTCCGCGTGTCTAATGAATTGCGAAATGCCGAGCCGACAGGCATGCCGAAAGTCCGTGCGCCCCAATCTATCCCCCGACTTAGCTTGGTAAATTATAGCCCTCAATCCGTCGCATTTAGTCACCCGCCGGTGAGCGGTAATAATGTCGCACCTTTGGTCAACTGACGAAGAACCGGGAGGGTTCGAACCCCAGATACCCTTTTGGGGCATACCCGCTTAGCGGGCGAGTGTCTTCGGACTCTCGGTCAGCTCTTCGTAACGGCCGTTTTAGCTGTAACTAAACTCGTCGGATGGAACAAGGGGAAAGGTATAGGAGCCGCGCACGCCGTAATGCCAAAATGCCTCGGCTAAAGTTACTAGCTCTCGTGATAGGCCAGAATCGACCGGCACGGATACCCTTCAGAGCCGCATTCCGCGGACGCTACGACCTTTCCGTCTTTATAAAACTCAACATACCAAACGTACGTTGCCGCCCCCTCCCAATAGCTTGGCCTATCAGCGACCTTGTACGTAATAGAGGCGTCATCTGGCACAATCAACTCGCGCTTGGCGTTTGCAATGAACGCATCCATGTCGGCGATCACGCCATCGTCGCCCGCAGCGGCCTCCCCATCGTCGCCGCTATCGGATGCCGCTTCAGATGGTGC
The DNA here is from genome assembly GCA_022728415.1 of Collinsella sp. The sequence continues at coordinate 817 of JAIJJM010000017.1, forward strand.
TTGAGATGCGCCAGTTCGATCGTCTGCAGTGCCAGAGCCGTCCTTCAAAGAGCTCTCCGAAGGCTCCGCTCCTTTGAATGCCTTCCACATATCGCTGCTTGCAGACGGCTTTTCAATGTCGGCCTCCGGATGCTCCCCGGCAATCTCGTCAAGAATTTTGCACGCTTCTTCACGCCCCTGGACCATCGTCTCCTGTGGTTTGCCACCATCCTCGACGGTCCTCACCAAGTAGGCGCCATTCTGTCTATCGAATTCCTTATTTTGAATTTGCACCGCGTCTACGACCTCAGGACCCTTTGCAGTAAGCGAAATATAGAAATCCGTCTGGTTACAATCCTGACTACAAGTAAATTTAACGATGCCGTCCTTGCAGACAGTAATGACTTGGCTCTCACCCTGAGCAATAAAACCGTCATACCGATTCGTCATATTGCTGGAGCCTTCTACCATCTCTGACGAAGGCATAACCGAAACGGCCTTTCCACCAACAAAGCAGTAGGCACCTACAATCGCCGAAATATCGTTCTGCGCATCGACAGACCCAATAAGCAGCTCGTCAATTCCGTCACCGTTCAAATCATCGAAAGCATAGTAGTAGTTTAAAAAGCCGGGAGCATTCTGGCTGTCATAAACGAATATCTGCCCCAGCCCAGAATCATCGCCGCGCCCCAGAGCCCAGTCGTCGTAGTTGGCAGTACCAGCTCCCTTCTGCTCGCAATAGCTCACAAAGTCCTCGTAACGCGCAACCACGCCCTCGTAGGCCTCGTGCGCTTTCTTGTTAGCTGCCGCGACCTTCTTTTTAGACGACTTATTCTCGACTGCAGCCGGCTGTTCCTGCTGCTGCAGCTGAGGCAGCACAAAGGCCTCGTAAGCTTTGACCAGTGCGTAGGCGACACCAGCGGTAAAGATGATTGCTGCAAGAATGGTGACAAACGTAGGCACGGCAAAACGGCCGATCTGCCGACGCTGCATCATAAAGGCCGCAAAGGACATATGCTCAGAGGGCGCCGGAGAAGCGCTCTCTGCGCGAGATGCAGCAGGATCGCTCGTCGCTTTTCTATCAGCAGGCGCCTTTGGTGTACCTGAAGGAAGCGGCTGCTGAGCATTCGCCGGCGCATCATCCACATCCAACGGTTTTCCGCATGCGGAACAGTATCGCGCCCCGTCTTTGATCTTTGCCCCGCAGCTTGCGCAGTACATATATCCCCCCTAGAACTTCAGCATATCGAAACGATAGCCCACAGCCTGCAAACAGAAAAGGCCCAGGACAATTTGCTCGACTGTAAACCTTTTCTTTCACCTTTCAAATTCGCCTGATCCCACGCGGAAGGCATGCGACGGGCTACTTGCTAGGCGCGAGCCATGTGCAGCTTGATTACCTTGAAGATGATGTTGGCAACCGAGACGATAGGCCAGAGTGCCACCATCGTCATCGGGGCTAATTCGGGAACAACCGGAACCGCTCCGTGAATCACGCTGCCCAACCAGTAAAAAAGCATCAGAACAACGACAGGAAGGCCCACGAGAACCACAAGTTCGATTAGCATAATCGTGATACCGATAATGCCGCCACCATAGACAAAGGGAAGCCTTACACCGCTGCGGTACAGCGAGATAATCACCTTCCAGGGACCAATCAGAAGCAGCGCCAGCAGAATCATATAGTCGAGCCCCAGCGAGCCCCCTCCCAGCACGTAATTGAAAAAGAGCACATAGAGCAACGAAATCACCGACGCTCGCGTAAGGGACCCGATGGACTCGCGAAGTGAATCTTGCAGGCAAGCAGCGGCCTCTGCATCCTCCGCCGCTTGAAACTGAGCCTCGACAGACTGGCTCTTAATCGGCCGGGCCTCAACGTAAATCGCATCTCCCGCCGTGCTGGCCTCAGCCGCGACCGTAGGCGTTCCGCACACGCCGCAGAACTTGGCGCCGTCGTTAATCTCTGCTCCACACTGTTTGCAATGCATGATCGGGTCCTTTCTCGTTACCCCTTTTCTTGGCGATCACAAGATACGATTTGTCGTTTATCCGATATAGAGATTTTGACCGGGTAATTATCCTAAACGTGCTACGCTATTAAACCTGCAGCTAGAGACAGGGGTAACAATGTTTGAGTTCTCCCAAACACGCACCGTTGAAGGTTCGATTCCGTTTAAGAAAGTCAACCTCATAGAGAACGAACCCAATAGGCCCGTTGGCGAGGCCCAGCTTGTCTTTGAACTCTACATGCCCACCGAGCTGGCCGGCAGCAAAAGCAACGAAGGGCCCGCACACAGCGAGCGCCATGCCGATCTGATCAGGCTGGCATCATGCATCGAACCCACCGCCGTTAAAGAGCAGCCCTTCCGCGCAAGCCTCTTTAACGTACTTGACTACGCCGAACAGACCGGGCCGCTTTTTGGCAAGCACGCAATAGAATCCGTACGCGATTGGGCCAATGCCGCGATGGCAGCACTTATTGCCATGCGCATCCAGGAATACCTCAACGGGAGCTGCACCATCGCAAAGGTCTCCGCATTGGAAAGAATCGAGAAATCAGTGGTAACCTGCGCGGCAAACGGGTCATCCTTCAAGATCTACACCACTATCCTGAGGGCGGGCGGAGATTATACCAACTCATTCAAAAGCCTGCCCATCGTGCGCAAAATCGAATCCGATGCGGGATATTTCTACGCCTTTATGTTTATGATCGACGAGGAAGAATCCCTCGTTGCACTCAACGTGCTCTCTTTTGAACACGAGCTCACCGCCAATGACTTCAGTGTTTTGCAGGCGATGTTCTACATGGACGAAGACTCCAGCTTGGAGATTTCAGCACGACTCAAGGTCAACAATAGCGAGGAGAGCTTCTATGTAATCGACCCTCAAGCAGATATCCAGGAGCGCCGCGAAGAACTTGACGACGATGACCGCGATGCGCTCACCGCTTTGGTGCAGGCGCTCGTGATCTCGCATCTCTCGGGCGCGCACGTGGATGTGTTCCAGGGCAACGAGTCCACAGGGTTCCTTTCCTTTGACAGCTATCTCTCGTGGCTCTGGTTTGATTTTTCGCGCAAGCTGAGCACCGTCAAAATTGGCTATTGCGAGCAGTGTGGACGCGCCTACTCACTTGCCGGGCATCGAGGCGTCAAACGGCACTACTGCAGCGATCAATGCAAGACCGATGCCAAAAACGAGCGCACGCGCAAGGAGACGGCAAAGATACGCGAGTTGTTTGGAACGGGCGCCAGCGTACGCGACATCGCCAACGAGATAGAACGTCCCGCGGCCTACGTACGCTCGCAGCTCAATAAATGGACCAAGCTCAAGCACGATCTGGATGAAGACATTGAGTCAAACGGCTTTGACAGCTCCGAGCTACTCAAACGTTGCACCATTGAGAAGCTCGACCTCAACAACCTCCTCAACGCCAAGCGCAAAAAGCAGATTCAGGACTTCGCCAAGCTCAAGCGACTCGTTAAGTAGAAGCCCTGTCATTTCTTCTCCGTCCGACTGGAAAATTGCTCACATACGTGTTAGTACTATATATGTTAGTAACACGCATATGAGCGAGGCATGCCATGTTTGTCGGACGCCAGAGTGAGCTTGAGTCCCTAGAAACCGCTTATCAAAAGGGTTCCTTCCAGTTTGCCGTAGTCTACGGAAGGCGCCGCGTGGGCAAAACAAGCCTGCTTCGCGCTTTTACGCAGGATAAGCCCAGTGTGATCTTCTTTACCGGGCAGCAAACCGTTGCAAGCGAAAACCTTGCGCTGCTCAGCCGCGAGATGCTTGGTGATAGTGCCGCAGGAGCAGCATTCCCTTCCATCCAGGTTGCACTCGAGTCCGTCTTTGAACGCGCCAAAGCGGAGCAAGTCATTCTGGTCATTGACGAGTATCCTTACCTCGCCGAGAGCGACCCAGGCGTGTCGTCGTGTCTGCAAACGCTTATCGACCGACACAAAGACAAGAGCAACCTGTTCTTGGTGCTCTGCGGATCGTCCATGAGTTTTATGGAACACCAGGTGCTAGGACACCAAAGTCCTCTCTATGGGCGCCGCACCATGCAGTTGCGCATCGACCCCTTTGTCGTTTTCGATGCAGCGCAAATGCTTCCCGATGCACCCATCGAGAGAATTATCGAGCTGTATTCCGTTGTCGGCGGCATGCCGCTCTATTTATCGCAGCTTGATAGCACGCGCTCCACGCAATGGAACCTTGAGCACGCTCTGTTGCGCCAAGATGCGTTTCTGTACGCCGAGCCCCAGAACTATCTGTTGCAGGAAGTCCGAAGCCCGGCTATCTACAATGGCGTCATAGCCGCCATCGCTAACGGCTGTGTACGTCCCAAGGAAATCGCCGATGTCACCCGACTCGCAACGCCACAAGTCGCGCGATTACTCGACGCATTGATTGATCTGCGAATCGTTGAACGCGTCACGCCCGTTGCCAAAGCAACAAAACGTCAGGTGGTCTATCGAATCTGCGATAACCTGTTCAGGTTTTGGTATCGATTTGTTCCGCAGTACACGGGAACAATTGAAGAGGGGCTCGGAGCCGCTGTTGCCGCGCGTATCGTCAAGCACGATTTGTCTACCTTCGTGGGCCCCACATTTGAAGAGGTATGCCGCCAGTGGTTGATACGACAGGTCGTTGAGGGCGAGCTGGATGTACTGCCCAAGGCAATCGGCTCTTGGTGGGGCACTAACCCGGCAACGCGTCACCAAGAAGAGATTGACATTGTATTAGAGGATGCCGATGGCGAGCTCATCGTTGGCGAGTGCAAATGGAGAAACGAGCCCGTAGATACCGACGTTCTTGAAACGCTCGAGCGGCGCAGTGCGCTGCTGGGCCGGCCGATCAAACAGTATTACTTGTTTAGCAAGGGTGGATTTAGCGAAGCGTGTCAAAATAGAGCGGCTCAAGCAAGCAGCGCGAGGCTTGTTGGACTCGAGCAACTACTATAAGAAAGGGGCTTGGAAACAGTTTTCCAAGCCCCTTTCAGTTTTTATTCGATTCCCACCTTTTTGAGTGTATCTTTGGTGACTTCCGCAACTTGATTGGGATCGACGTGGGATTCCCCCGAAATAGTGCCGTAACCTGAGGTTGAAAAATCAAGGAAATAATATGTCCGGCAATTGTGCCCATAGCCAAATTGCTGATATAGGGCATTATAGTCCGTCTCGGAAATTTCCTTGCCCTCCGACGCACAATAGTATTCGTAGCCATTGCCCTCGCTCGGCGCAACTCCCCAGGACTCGTAGTTGCTTACAAGCGAAAAAGCATCGCTTTTCTTACCATATACCGAAGTATTGTCCCCGGCCAAAACCTGCCTTCCAGCAAGCAATGCCGTAATAGCATTGCTCATCTCATATGTTCTTTGGCTTACGAGGATGCTGTCGTCATCCGCTTTAATCAGCGGAAGAAACATCGTTCCTCCGTTGCTGTTATCAAGCCAATTTTGACTGTAAAGCCTCTTGATGCCACCATCAGCTGACGACCAAACCTCCACGGTGTAGGACTTCTGAAGTCCCTCTATATCTCCATTCCAGGCACTCTTTAGTTCGGCATCGCTCATACCGTTCACAACGGTCAAGAGCTCAGGCTGGCCATCCTGATCAAAATCAACGAGGTCGACAAGGCAAAGCCCTCGCATCGCATAGACAGAATCAGTCACCTCAACAATTTGTGGCTCTCCATAGCACGCTAGGTATTCCTGGCACTTTTGCTTGTAAGCGGCATACGCAGCGGTATTGTCCGCCGCGGTGCCTCCATCCTTCTTGTCGCCTTCGTCTGTCTTTGTATCGGCCTCGTTGACCTTAGGCACCTCGAGGGAAACCTCTTTTACGGCATCAGCGGATTTAGAGTTATCAACGACTTCGACGGGGATAGCCCACTCGACTTTGGAATTAGAGTCCTTAACGGTAAGAGTATATTTTCCCGGTTTAACATCGGGAAACTGGCTTACCGTGAAGCCCTCGTCACCCTTAACCTCAGCGTTGGTGCTGTAGCCGTTGTCGCCGTTCAGGGTCACCGAGTACTTCTTGAGCTTCTCGCCCTTTGCGTCGGTCGGGGTGATCTTGGATTCTTGAATCACCACGATGGCTTTGTCCTGGCCGTAATGGGCAACGTCGCCGGACTTGCTAAAGAACAGCAGATAGCTAAAGATGGCAATGACTGCCACACCAACGACGATACCAACGATATAGAGCGCCTTGGTCTCCTTTTTCCGTGCGGATGCATTCACCGCAGAAACAGGGGCCGGCGCCGCGACGGGCTTGGCGACCGGATTGCTCGGTTTTGGCCGGTCGGCGCGCACGGCAGGAATCGAAGGCGTTGCACCGGACGACACGTCGTCTTTGGGCTGGTCGTCTTCTTCGTCCGCTACGGGCTCGCTCTCCACGGGCGACTTTTCCTCCCCCGCCTCGGCACCGCCGGAAGACTCCTTCTCCGTTTCGCCACTAGCGAAAATCTCTTCCGCAGCTTCATTGATAACGGAAGGCTCTTCTGCCACTTCGTTGCTGGCAGAGTTCAGCACCGCCTTCGCATCTTCGAGTGCATAGCCACACTCGGTGCAGTATCGCAAATCGCCATCAAGCTCAAATCCACAGTTGGGACAGAACATGTTAGTCCTCCTTATCGACTTTCGCCGTTGTACCGTCCTTGACCTCATCAGGGGTTACTTCGGACCCCACTTGAGACTCATCATCCCAGGACGCAACCAAAATCTCGCAATTGCCGTCCGCAAAAGTACCGAGCTCATAGTCTTCGGTGCGATACACCAGTCCCTTGGATGTCACATACAAGCATGTTGAACCCTTGATTGAATAGTCTGAGGAATTGCTCCGCATGAGCATAGAGTTGTAATCAGACGGATACTTTTTGCCCATTTCCGTAAGATACGGCCAAACTGCCGAACTCATAGAACTGGCAAGATCCTCGGTATCAATGCCGAACATGTCCTGAGGACTAACAGTGTCACCCGTATGCAAATCAAAAATAACACCAGTCACAACCGTGTCGCCATGCGGACCCCATCCCGTCGAATAGCGCTCGTCACGGATACAGAAATAGTTCACATCCATGTACGTAACCGTCACGTTTCTCGATATGCAGGGAAATTCGCCATCGGGATATAACTCTGCATCTGATTGCTCATTATCTGATGCCCGATTCGTTCGCTCCGCATCAATTTGAAGGGGCTCGAGAATCGCCTTGTTAATTTTGTCTGCGACGTCGTCTTTGGCAGAGCTCTTAAGTTGCGGATAGGACCATTCCATGTTAGCCCGCTCGCCCTGGTTGAGCATAGGGTCGACCGGAGCAGACACCGTCAATGACTTTTCCTCCAGCGTATAGACAACTTCTTCGGCCGCTCTCTCGTCCTTCTTGGGCCTTTCGGTCGCTTGCTCCTGTTGCACGGATTGCTGCTGGAGATTGGGCTCGATGACGTTCTTGTAGAGCATGAAAGCAGCGTAAGCGATGCCTGCCGCGGCGATGAAAGCGGCGATCATGATAGCAAACTGCGGCACCAGGCGGTTACCGACCTGACAGCGTCGCATAAAGAAGTTGTACATCTGGGAGTGACCGCTACTCGCGGTCTTCGAGACCGGCTCGGGTCTCGGTTCCGCTGTGGACTCGGCATTCGCGGATCCTATCGCAGAGTCCGTTTTGGTATTTGCAGACTCCAACATGACTTCAGCGGACGAGGACTCTCGCGCCAGCGGCTCGGCGCCGGACCCTTCCTCGGCCGCAGTTTTACCCGAGAGTCCTTCCAAGGGCAGCCCGCATTCGGTACAGTACCGCGCATCGTCACTGATCTTGCTACCGCATTTGGGGCAAAACATGGGCTTTCTTCTCCGATTCCCTTTAGTCTCACTGAGTCGTAAGTTACTCACGTGCTGTACGCTACGTAGTTTAACCATTTCTTAAGCAAGCCAATGGACCGCTTGGACAGACGCATACCCACTCAAGTGACCCTATACCGGCTAGTTATCCTGGCTCATGGCATGAGTGTCAGTGTAAGAATTTTCGCTGAACAGGTCCGCCCCCTCGAAGTCCGAGCCGATGCTCAACTTGAAGCCATTTTTTGCCGAGATGGAGAAATCGCCGCTGATATCCATATCATGCTCGCGGCCAACCGCCCTCATTTTCCGAAGTCCCACCCGTCACGTTATCAGGAGCCCGAAGTCAAAGAGATAGTAAAAGCCGATTGGGGCACATGTGATTCCATATGCCCCAATCGGCTTTATAGTCGTTTACGCCTCAGAGAAACCTAGGTGGCCCGTTTACACGCGCTAGCGCGCCGCATCAACTGCGACCTTGCCGCTCTCCAGCACGTGGACGCGGCCGTCGGCGAGCATCTGCACGACCTCGGGATACAGCACGTGCTCAATCGCATGGATATGCTCCTCGAGCGTGTCGACGTCCCAGCCTTCCTCGACAGCCAGCGCACGCTGGGCGATGATGGGGCCGTTGTCGTAAATCTCGTTTGCAAAATGCACGGTCACGCCGGTCACCTTGACGCCGCGAGCAAACGCATCGTCGATCGCATGGGCACCGGTAAAGCTCGGCAGCAGCGCCGGATGCAGGTTGACCACGCGGTTGGGGAACGCCGCCAGCAGCGGCGTGTGCACCATGCGCATGTAACCGGCCATCACCACGTACTCGCAGCCGCGCTCGAGCAGCTCATGCGCGATGATCTCGTCGGCGGCGATGGGGTCGGCATAGACATCCTTGGACAGCGTAAGCGTCTGGATACCCGCACGCTCGGCGCGCTGCAAGCCCTTGGCCGAAGGACGGCTCGACACCACAAGCTCAATCGAGGCGTTGAGCTCGCCGGCGGCGATCAGGTCGATCAGCGCCTGCAGGTTGGTACCCGAACCGCTGATAAGTACGCCAATCTTGAGCGGCTCAGCCGTATCGGTGCCGGTCGGACGGGTGTAGGGCACAAAACCCAGACCCTCACTAGCAGCCATCTGCTCGTTAGCGCTCATCGGAGTACACGACCTTACCGGAACCCTCGACGCACTCGCCCACGCGGAACGGCTTCTCGCCCAGCGCAACCAGGGCCTCGGTAACCGCGGCCTCGTCCTCTGGGGCGACGATCAGGCACAGGCCAACGCCCATGTTGAAGGTCTTGCATGCCTCGTTGGGCGCGAGCTCGGCCTGGCGCGACACGTAGGTGATGACAGACGGAACGTCCCAGCCCATCTCGGCGCCGTTGCGGGTGACCACGGCGTCGACGTCGTCGGCAAGCGCGCGGTTGAGGTTCTCGGTGATGCCGCCGCCGGTGATATGGGCAATGGCGTGAACGTTGGCGCCGCCGCGGAGCAGCTCCAGAATCGGCTTGACATAGATGCGCGTGGGAGCCAGCAGGGCATCGGCCAGCGATGCGCCGCCGAGCTCCTCGAGCGGACGGCTTAGCTCCTCGGCCTTAGCGGCGGCCTCGGGTGTGCCCGGCTTGATGCCGTCGACACCGATGACCTTGCGCACGAGCGAGTAGCCGTTGGAGTGCACGCCGGTGGAAGGCAGGCCCAGGATCACATCGCCAGGGCGGACGTTTGCGGGGTCGAGCATCTTGGAACGGTCGACGACGCCCACGGTAAAGCCGGCAAGATCGTAGTCGGCGGGAGCCATGACGCCCGGGTGCTCGGCCATCTCGCCGCCCACGAGCGCGCAGCCCGCGAGCTTGCAGCCGTCAGCCACGCCCTTGATGATCTTTGCCATGTGCTCGGCCTCAATGTGACCGATGGCGACGTAGTCCAGGAAGAACAGCGGCTCGGCGCCCGAAGCCAAAATGTCGTTGACGCACATGGCGACCAGGTCCTGGCCCACCGTCTCGTGACGGTCCATGATCTGGGCGAGCACGAGCTTGGTACCCACGCCGTCGGTACCGCTGATCAGGATCGGGTCTTCCATATCCTTAAGCGCGGCGGCCGAGAACAAACCGCCAAAGCCGCCGATGCCGCCGATAACCTCGGGGCGGTTGGTGTCCTTGACCATCTGCTTAATAGCGTCGACGGCGCGGCCGCCCTCGGCGGTATCGACGCCGGCGTCCTCGTACGTCACATGCTTGCTGTCGCTCATCTGAGCCTTCCTCTCCCACTACCGTGGCGCCGCGCGGGCGCCAAACGGTGCTCATAGTTGCGTTCATTTCGGCGCGCGTCATAACAACACGCGCCGTCATATCAACAAAACAGCAGATAAAACCTGCCAAAATAAACCTGTCCCTAAATGGCAGGTTTTAGGCCTCGCTGTGCTCCTCTTCCCAGCTGCGATCGACATATTTCTCGACCACGGCGTCGTCGTCAAAGTGCAGTGGCTTGTCCAGGTTGCGGGGCTTAAAGCCCTCCATGAACTTGTCGCGGCCAAAGCTCTCGGGAATCGCCACGGGATAGCGTCCGGTAAAGCACGCATCGCAGTAACCGCCCTTGGGCATGACCTTCAGCAGGCCCTCGACCGAAAGGAAGGCCAGCGAATCGGCGCCGATATACTCGCAAATCTCGTCGACCGTCTTGTTGGCGCTGATAAGCTGCGACTGCACGTCGGTATCGATGCCATAGAAGCACGGCCAGATGACCTCGGGCGAGTTGATGCGAATATGAATCTCCTTGGCGCCGGCGTTGCGCAGCATCTTGACGAGCTGCACCATTGTGGTGCCGCGGACGATGGAGTCGTCGATGACGACCAGGCGCTTGCCCTCGATGTTGTCGCGCAGCGGGTTGAGTTTCATACGCACGCCCATGGCGCGCAGCTCCTGCGTGGGCTCGATAAACGTGCGGCCCACATAGCGATTCTTGATGAGGCCCTCGCCAAAGGGAATGCCGCTCTCGTGCGAATAGCCCTCCGCGGGCGGCAGGCCGGAGTCGGGCACGCCAATGACCAGGTCGGCATCGACGGGCTCCTCGTGTGCCAGCTGACGACCCATGTCATAACGGCAGGCGTAGACGCTCTTACCGTTCATGATGGAATCGGGGCGGGCAAAGTAGACCTGCTCAAAGATGCAGTTGGCGGACTCTTCGGCTGCGGGCACGCCCTGCTCGGATACCAGGCCCTCGGCGCTGATGCGCAAAATCTCGCCGGGACGAACATCACGCACGTACTCGGCGCCCACAATATCGAGCGCGCAGGTCTCGGAGGCAACGACCCAGCCGCCGGCGCGCGTGACATGGACGGCGGAGTCGACCGTCGAGGCACCGTCTTGCGAGGGCAGCTGCGAAACAGAAGCGGTGTCGGCCTGATCCAGACCCTCGTCCACGAGCTTTCCCAGCACCAGCGGGCGAATGCCATGCGGGTCGCGGAAAGCGTAGAGCGCCTGCTCGTTGATGAGCGTCATGGCGTAGCCGCCGCGCACGAGCTCCATGGTCTTGCGAATACCCTCGCGCAGGTGGCCCGTACGCTGGGTAAAGTAGCCGATAAGCTTGGTCGCGACCTCGGAATCCGAATTGGAGAGGAACGGCACGCCCAGCTCGATCAGCTGACGGCGCAGCTCGTCGGTATTAACCAGAGTGCCGTTGTGAGCAAGCGCGATGATGACGCTATTGATGGTAGAAAGATGCGGCTGCGAGGCTTCCCAGCTCTTGGCGCCGGCGGTGCCATAGCGCACGTGGCCCACGGCCAGCTGGCCGGAGAGCGTCGACAGGTCGGCGTTGGAGAACACGCGATCGAGCAGTCCCAGGTCTTTACGAACCATAACCGTGCCGCCATCGCCCACGGCGATTCCCGCCGATTCCTGGCCGCGATGCTGCAGCGCGCGCAGACCAAAGTACGTCAGTCGAGCCACATCGCGATCGGGCGCCCACACACCAAAAACACCGCATTCCTCATGCAGCTGGTCGGAGTCCGGATCATACGTCGACATGGTCGCCACCTGTCCCGTGGCACGCTCGGCCGCGCGGATGGTTTCTTGAGACATGGCATCCCCTCAGAGCCTCGTTATTTGGCGTTACCCGCCCTATTATACGCACGGCAAGACAGGCACTCCCGCGCATGAGCAGCGCTTTTTAAAAGCCCACCGAGCTTATAATCCGTTTTGCGGCCAAACATTTTATCGGTCTGTCCGGTGCAAGCGCCCACGCCCCCAGATGGCCGCCGCGTCCACCGTTGGGGATTACAAAGTTGCAATTGGGACGTTCGTCCTGTCTTTTGGCAGGTCGGCGGCGTATCCTTATAACCTGAAACAAAGCGAGAAAGGTTCTGTATGAATCGAAACGAACTCGACCCCAGCGTCCCCAGCGCCACGGAGGTCAAGAAGATCCCGCTCATCATTAAGGTGTACGCCGTCCTGTGCATCCTGTCCGGCGTGGGCACGCTCCCGTCGGTCGCCGCCTTTATGTGGCAGGTCATCACCGCGCTCATTAACGGCAACGCCGCCGAAAAGCTCGGCGACAATATGCTGCTCGCGGTTGGACTCATCGTCGCCGGCATCATGCTCTCTGCGGCAAGTGCCGTCATCCTGATCATCTTTGGCCTGGACCTTATCAAGAACCAGCGCCGCAACGCCGCGCGCCTCTCCTATATCCTTATCGCATTTACCGTCGTTGAGCTTTTGGTCGACGTGATGCTCCAGGGTATCGGGCCGTTCTTGCTGCGCCCCGCCATCCAGCTCGGCATCCTCGTCGCGCTTTCGGCCACCGTCGACCCCACGCTTCGTCAGGAGCGCGAACTGCAGCGCCGCCTGCAGGAGATGCTCGATCGCGACGCCGCCGCCGAGGGTATGCTCGGACGCGATGAGACCGGCGAAGGCTACATCAAGCTCAACTACTTCAACCTGTTCTGGGTGTTCTTTGTCTGCTGCATACTCGGCCTGGTCGCCGAGGACATCTGGCATATGACGGTCGACGACCCGGGCGTCTACCAGAACCGCGCCGGCATGCTGTTTGGCCCCTTCAGCCCCATCTACGGATTTGGCGCCGTACTCATGACCATGGTGCTCAACCGCTTCTACAAAAAGAACCCCATCATCATTTTCCTGGTAAGCGCTGTGCTCGGCGCGAGCTTTGAGGTGTTCGTGGGCTGGTTTATGCAGACCTCATTTGGCGTGGTCTCGTGGAGCTACTCGCACATGAAGTTGTTCGGCATGCCCGACCCACTCGCCATCCTTACGGGCGGACGCACCTGCACGGGCTTTGCCTGCCTGTGGGGCCTTGGTGGCCTTATCTGGATCAAGCTGCTGCTGCCGAGGCTGCTCAAGCTCATCAACATGATTCCGTGGAAGAGTCGCTACTCGGCTACCGTCCTCTTCACCATCATTATGCTGGTCGATGGCGTTATGACGCTGCAGTCACTCGATTATTGGTACCAGCGCGTCAACGGCACGGAGCCGAATATTCCCGTCGCGCAGTTCTACGGCAAGTATTTCGATAACGAGTACATGGAGAACCGCTTCCAGAGCATGACCATGAGCCCCAAGGATGCAACGCGCGTGTAGCGCCACGCAATGCCGAGATTTTCCAACGCACGGAAAAGCCCGCTGGCAGACTGATTGAGCTGCCAGCGGGCTTTTTGTTGGCGAGTGCTGTTGCCGGCCTTACGCCTCGCGCTCGACCTCGCTCACACACTCATTTTTGATGGTACCGACGAGCGCCTGCAGCGCATCGACCACATGCGGGCGAATGTCCCCGCCAATGAGCACGAGCATGATGTCGTCGCCCACGGCCAGCTCGCCGCTCGCCAGCCACACGCGCACATAGCCGATACCCGGCATCGCGCGCGTTGCCTCGATAGCGGCCTGCACCTTTTCGGCATCGAAGCCAAACACCATGCCGCCCACCCTGTGTCCAGGTGCCACGCCACCGGTCTCGATGCCGCGTGCCTCGGATTTTGGCGTTGCGCGCACCAC
>JAIJJM010000592.1 GCA_022728415.1 Collinsella sp.
GTTGTGGGTTAAGATGTCTTTCATAAATGCCATGTTTGATCCTCCTAAGATAAAAAAATAGAGCCTCTAAAACAATTAGAAGCTCTTTCAGACGCAATACGAGCGTAAGAAATTGCTTCCCTACGCCGGTATTAGCCGACAGGTCCAGAGGTCAGGTCTTACCTTTTTCAACTTGTTCAGTTCCCTCGCAAACACATATCATATCTTATTCAATTAAAAAAGGACATTCCCAAAACAGAGAATGTCCAAAAAATACGAATCTGTATTCTTTAGCTCCCTGCGTTGGTATTAGCCAACAGGTTCAAAGGGTCAGGCGTGTGGCCTTTCTCAACTCGCGTACTGCTGCGGGTCCCCCTGCATTGTGCCCTTCAACGCTATGGCCCAATATGGACATTGGATCTTGCGTTTCTTGAAGGTACGTGGTAATGGCGCCGTCTCTTTGCCGGCATGCGTTGCGTTGCGATTTTTCCGGCCCTGTATGGGGGATACAGGATTGGCGATGGCGACACGCCGTTTTTGTTAATGGTATTTACATAAAATACAGGTAATGAGATACAATTCTCATGATCACCGTGTGGATAACGCATTGGTGCGTATACACTAACAGCAACAGAGCGGCGCGGCAGACGCTCGTGGATTCAATGAAGAAGGAACGTTTATGGCAGTTCGCAGACTCGGTGGCCGCATCGTGGCTTTCGCCGCCACAGTGGCCTTGTCAATACCGTTAGGGTTGTTAACTAATTCGGCGTGGGCGGTCGAGGACGCCACCCGATCCGACTCCACCACGCAGATGAGCTCCACGCCTGAGGTGGTCTACTCCAGCGCCGTGGACTCCAAGCAGGACCGCACCTCGGACTTCGACGCCAACTGGAAGTTCATGCTGTCCGATTCCGTGCAGGCGCAGGATCCGACGTTCGACGATTCGGCCTGGCAGCAGGTCGACCTGCCGCATGACTACAGCATCACGCAGAAGTATTCGCAGAGCAACGAGGCCGAAAGCGCATACCTTCCCGGCGGCACCGGCTGGTACCGCAAGTCCTTCACCATCGACCGGGACCTCGCCGGCAAGCGCATCGCCATCAACTTCGACGGCGTGTACATGAACGCCACCGTCTGGTTCAACGGCGTCAAGCTCGGCACTCATCCGTACGGCTACTCGCCGTTCTCCTTCGACCTGACCGGCAACGCCAAGTTCGGCGAGGAGAACACCATCGTCGTCAAGGTCGAGAACAGGCTGCCGTCCAGCCGCTGGTACTCCGGCTCCGGCATCTACCGCGACGTCACCCTCACCGTCACCGACGGCGTGCACGTCGGCAATAACGGCGTGGCCATCAAGACCCCGAGCCTCGCCACCCAAAACGGCGGCGACGTGACGATGAACCTCACCACCAAGGTCGCCAACGACACCAAGGCCGCGGCGAACATCACCCTCAAGCAGACCGTGTTCCCCAAGGGAGGCAAGACCGACGCCGCCATCGGCACCGTCACCACCGCATCCAAGTCCATCGCGGCCGGTGCCAGCGCGGACGTGACCTCCACGATCATCGCCGCCTCGCCCAAGCTGTGGAGCATCAAGAACCCGAACCTGTACACCGTGCGCACCGAAGTGCTCAACGGCGGCAAGGTGCTCGACACTTACGACACCGAATACGGCTTCCGCTGGACCGGCTTCGATGCGACCAGCGGTTTCTCGCTCAACGGCGAGAAAGTCAAGCTCAAGGGCGTCTCAATGCATCATGACCAGGGATCGCTCGGCGCGGTCGCCAACCGCCGCGCCATCGAGCGCCAGGTCGAGATTCTCCAGAAGATGGGCGTCAACTCGATCCGCACCACGCACAACCCCGCAGCCAAGGCGCTGATTGACGTCTGCAACGAGAAGGGCGTCCTCGTGGTCGAAGAGGTCTTCGACATGTGGAACCGGTCGAAGAACGGCAACACCGAGGATTACGGCAAGTGGTTCGACCAGAACATCGCCGGTGACAACGCCGTCCTGGGTGGCGACAAGGACGAGACCTGGGCCAAGTTCGACCTGACCAGCACCATCA
>JAIJJM010000593.1 GCA_022728415.1 Collinsella sp.
GCAGGCCCTGTGCCGAGCTGCGACAGCAGCGAGGCCAGCATTGAGCCTCGCCGAAAGGCGAGTCCATAATTGCAGGCCCAGGGCCGTTGGCTCTGTGTCTGATTGAGATTATTGGGTCGCTCGCATCGCATCAAACAAAGGTCTCACTGGTGCCCGCGCCCCACATCCATTGCGCGGCGGGCAGGAGTTGCGGCAATATTCCCTTCAGTGCCAACAACGCCATACGGTCGTTATCCACCGCAGCCACCAACACCGGCGTGGCGGCGCTTTCCTCAACACTCATGAACTCCGTCCTAGCGTTCGAAATACTGTGCCTGAATTCGTACACATTTGTGGACATAATCACGATTCATCCAGTAATGACGGTTAGGTTGAGCATCATGACCATGAATGACATGAATCCGTCGAACGATTCCGATACGGCTCCGGCGCAATCGCTGTCAGCGCAACCGTTGCCACCTCGACCGGCACCGCAGTCTGCGGCACAGTCACAGACGCCGATGCCACAGACGCCACAGTATGTTCAGCCTGGGCCGAGCATGCAGCCGCAATATGCGGGTCAGCCGGAGGCATGGGCACAACCGCTACCTCCACAAGATGTTTCACGGGGTGTTCCACGGATTGTTTCACAAGGTGTTTCACAACCTGTGCCGCAAGCCGCAATACCTGCTGTGCAGCCTGCACAATACGCCGCGCAGCTCGTATACCCGACATATCCCGTCCAACCTACGTATCCTGCCCAGCCGATGTATCCCGCGCAGCCGACGTATCCGGCGCAATCCGCCTATTCCCCATACCCGGCGCAACAGTCGGCTCCACAGCCCCTCGCTCATCCGTACTACGCTCAACCAGTGGGCTACGCGCCACAACCCTATTCCGCTGCGCCGCAACCATTCGTGCAAACGGCTCCGGCAATGCCAGTCACAATGCCCAACGCAATGCCTGCCACGATGCCCGCAGCAATGCCCGTGGTCATGCCGATCGATCCTCGCCGTATATGGCGCACGTGGCGTCGCAAGGTGGTCAATCGTGTAATGGGACTGACTCTCGCCTATGAAGGCATGATGCTCTTGGGCACAATGGTCGCCACCATTATCGTCGGCGTAATAACCGCGAGCGATTTGTCCGGCGTGCAGTGGGATGGCATCATCAGCCTGATATCGGTGTTCGTCGCGTTCGGATTTCTGCTGCTCATGCGCCACCGTGACATCTTCACCTGCGAATTCTGGCTTGGTGGCCAGCATCGCGACTCGTACGGGGAGCCCAATCAGCTTGGCCACATCAGCCAATATGGCGGCGGGCGCATGCAGCCTCTCTGGGCGTTGATGTTCATCGTGCTGGGCATGGGCGTGCAAGGCATCGTTATGTTGGTGCAGGTCGCTTTTTCCAGGCTGGGCACCGATCTTGCCTCTCCCACGTCAGACAGCATCGCCGAATCCAGCGTCACCGTAAGCATGTGGCTGTACGTTGGGCTGGTCGCTCCGATTTGCGAGGAAGTACTGTTCCGCGGCGTACTGATGAAGGAGCTCAAGCCGTTGGGCAAGAACTTCGCCATCGTCACCTCGGCAATGGTGTTCGGCCTGTTCCATGACGACGTAGTGCAAGGCACATTCGCGTTCCTCTTTGGCCTGATTCTGGGATTCGTGGCCATGGAATACTCGTTGGTTTGGTCGATTGCACTGCACATCTTCAACAATGCGATTCTTTCCGGCGCCATCGATACCCTTGCCGGCAACTATCTTGATGACAACGCATATTTGATATTCTCATTGTCGCTATCTGTGATCGGCGTGATCGGATCGATTATCATATTCGTGATATACGGCAAAGAGATGCGCCAATATCACCGTACGAATCGTAGTATTCCAGACACGTACTTTGGCTGGGCAGCTCCGACGTTCATCATCTTTGTGGTAGCCAATGCCGCTTTCGCCATTATTTCGTTTGTCGGCGCGATGATGGGTTGAGTGTGCGTGTGCGCATGCAGGTTGGCTTATCGTTGAAGCATGAGTGATTTTGAGCCGTTTTACGATGTCAGCCGCAG
>JAIJJM010000594.1 GCA_022728415.1 Collinsella sp.
TGAGGAGGGATGACAAATGCACTCCTGGAAAAAGAAACTTGTAGTATCACAATTAGCATTGGCTTGCACTCTGGCTATCACCTCTCAGGCTAATGCAGCGACCAACGATATTTCTGGTCAAACTTACAATACTTTCCATCACTACAACGACGCCACCTATGCTGATGACGTTTACTATGATGGTTATGTAGGCTGGAATAACTATGCCGCTGATAGTTATTACAACGGCGATATCTATCCGGTCATTAATAACGCTACCGTTAACGGCGTGATTTCTACCTACTATCTGGATGACGGTATTTCTACTAATACCAACGCCAATAGCCTGACAATCAAAAACAGCACTATTCACGGCATGATTTATTCCGAGTGCATGACAACTGATTGTGCTGATCGTGCGAATGACTACTACCATGATCGTCTGGCGCTGACCGTTGATAATTCAACGATCGATGACAACTACGAACACTACACATATAACGGCACCTACAATAATGCCGCTGACACTCATGTTGTAAATGTATTTAACATTGGTACTGCCATCACTCTGGATCAGGAAGTTGATCTGTCCATCTCTAATAACTCTCATGTAGCAGGTATTACGCTGACTCAGGGTTATGAGTGGGAAGATATCGACGACAACACTGTCAGCACTGGTGTAAACAGCAGCGAAGTGTTTAATAACACCATCACTGTTAAAGATTCAACCGTGACCTCTGGTTCATGGACTGATGAAGGTACAACTGGTTGGTTCGGTAATACAGGTAATGCCAGCGATTACAATGGTAAAGGTTGGAACGCTGACGATATCGCATTAGCTGTTATTGCACATCCTGCTGCTGATAACGCCATGCAAACCACTGCAACATTCGATAATTCCACACTGATGGGCGATGTATTCTTCTCAAGTAACTTTGATGAGAACTTCTTCCCGCATGGTCGTGATAGCTATCGTGATGCTGACGGTGATGTAGATACTAACGGTTGGGATGGTACTGATCGCCTGGATCTGACCCTGAACAATGGCAGCAAGTGGGTCGGTGCGGCAATGTCTGCGCATCAGATTGGTGTTGATACTGATGACGATGGTGTAAATGACTCCTATACATATGGAATCAATACTGAAGCCACTGCAACTCTGATCGACATCGCAGCTAACAGCCTGTGGCCTTCATCAACTGTTGGTGTAGAAAACAGCGACTCTGAATACAGCGAATTTGATCACATCATCGGTAACGAAGTTTACCAGAGCGGTCTGTTCAATGTGACCCTGAACACCGGTTCACAGTGGGATACCACCAAAACTTCTCTGATTGATACTCTGAGCATCAACAGTGGTTCAACGGTTAATGTTGCTGATTCAACGCTGATTTCTGACTCTATCTCTCTGACAGGTCTTTCTGCGCTGAACATCAACGAAGATGGTCATGTTGCAACTGATTCACTGACTGTCGACAACAGTACCGTAACCATTTCTGATGAAGTTTCTGCTGGTTGGGCTGTAGGTGATGCTGCTCTGTATGCCAACAACATCAAAGTGACTAACGACGGTATTCTGAATGTCGGTAACACTGCGGCGAATGCTCTGCAGGTTGATACTCTGAACCTGACCAGCACTACTGATACCAGTGGTAACATTCACGCTGGTGTGTTCAACATCGAAAGCAACCGCTTCGTACTTGATGCCGACCTGACCAACGACCGTACCAACGATACTACCAAGTCAAACTACGGTTATGGTTTAATCGCAATGAACTCTGATGGTCACCTGACCATTAACGGTAACGGCGATAACGACAACACTGCTTCTATCGAAGCTGGTCAGAACGAAGTTGATAACAACGGTGACCATGTTGCAGCTGCAACCGGTAACTACAAAGTTCGTATCGACAACGCTACTGGTGCTGGTTCTATCGCTGACTACAACGGCAACGAGCTGATCTACGTTAACGACAAAAACAGCAACGCAACCTTCTCTGCTGCTAACAAAGCTGACCTGGGTGCATACACCTATCAGGCTGAACAGCG
>JAIJJM010000595.1 GCA_022728415.1 Collinsella sp.
CGGCTACTTTACGCTCGAGAGCTTTGACGCACTGGCCGCCGGCGGCCGCATTCCGCCCGCGGCGGCGCAGCTCACGGCAAAGCTCGATGTCAAGCCCGAGCTCTCCTACGACCTTGCCGGCTCGCTGTCGCTGATCGGCGTCAACCGCGGCCGCAAGAAGGCGCTCAAGTCCATCCTCAAGTCGTTCCGCGAGAACTACGTGCCCGATCGCACCATGCCCATCGCCATTATGACTGCCGATGCCGAGAAGGACGGTGACTGGCTCGAGGCCGCCATCCGCAAGGAGGAAGGCTGCACCGACGCCACGATTATCCGTAGTTCCGTCGGCCCTACCATCGGCTCGCACGTGGGGCCCGGCATGGTGGCGCTTGCATTTTGGGGCAAGAACCGCGCCGAGAAAGCCTCGCTTTCCGACCGCATCGCGCGCCGTGTGCGCGGTGAGTAGACAGGCGCTACAACCACAGGCGCCCCGCAGCTCAAGCGCTGGCACCGAGTATTTAACCTGGTAGCATCACCCAACCCAAAAGGAAAGGTTTCATGGCAAACAAGCTCTCTGTCGCATTTATCGGCACCGGAATTATGGGTGCCCCCATCGCCGGCCACATCCTGGACGCTGGCTATCCCGTCACGGTCAACAACCGCACCAAGTCCAAGGCTGCAGCGCTTATCGAGCGCGGTGCCGTCTGGGCCGATACGCCGGCCGAGGCCGCGACTAACGCCGATGTCGTCTTTACCATGGTGGGCTATCCCTCCGAGGTCGAGGAACTCTACCTGGCGGGCGACGGCCTGCTCGCGTGCACTAAGCCGGGTGCGGTCTTGATCGACCTCACCACGAGCTCGCCCGAGCTCGCCCGTGACATTGCCGAGGCCGCCCAGGTTTCTGGCCGCATGGCGTTTGACTGCCCCGTCACCGGCGGCGAGTCGGGCGCTATCGCCGGTACGCTCACGGCTATCGTGGGCGCTACCGAGAACGACATCGCGCCGGTCCGCGACATCCTTGCCACCTTTTCGGCCAACATCTGCTGTTTCGACGGCGCCGGCAAGGGCCAGGCTGCCAAACTCGCCAACCAGGTGTCGCTGGGCGCCTGCATGGTCGGCATGGCAGACGCCATGGCATTTGCCGAGCTGAGCGGCCTTGACCTGGAGAAGACCCGCCAGATGATCCTGGGTGGTACCGGCAAGTCCGGCGCCATGGAGAGCCTGGCTCCCAAGGCGCTCGACGGCGACTACAAGCCCGGCTTTATGGTCGAGCATTTCATTAAGGACCTGCGTCTGGCGCTCGCCTACGCCGATGACCGCGAGCTCGCGCTGCCCGGCGCCGATGTCGCCTTTACGCTCTACGACATGCTCGACGCCATCGGTGGCGCCAATCTGGGCACCCAGGCCATCACGGTCCTCTACAAGGAGGAGGCCGACGCTATTGCCGCCGGTCTGGACTGGTCGCAGTATCGCCCCGAGGAGCACGGTGCCCACGAGGATGGCTGTGGTTGCGGCGAGCACGGCGACGAGCACGAGTGCGGTTGCGGCCACCACCATGGCGAGGACCACGAGTGCTGCGGCGGCCACGGCCATGACGACGGCCACGAGTGCTGCTGCGGCCACCATCACGGGGAGTAGCGCCCATGAGCTGGACGTTCGTGGTGCTTGCGCTGGTGCTCTTTCTCTTTGCGATCTACATTGGCTTTTTGTGCGGCCAGTGGGCGTGCGAAAAGCGCGTCATCACCAAGCGCGACTACTGGATTGCCAACTTTGCGGGAGCGGCGGCAGTCGTCCTGCTGACCTGGGTGTTCTCGCTGTTCCCGCTGGTGCAGTTTGCGCCGATCGGCTGGCTCGGCGGCTTTATCGCCGGCCTTAAGATGAGCTTTGGCGAATCCGTCGGCCCATGGCGCAAACACGACGAGGTCTTTAATGTCAACAAGGCCCATCGCGCCGCCGCCGATGCGGGCGACGCCGAGGACCGCCGTCGCGCACGCCACAATGGCGCTTCCGACCGACAGCTCATCTCAGTCACCGATGACAGCAAGGGTG
>JAIJJM010000596.1 GCA_022728415.1 Collinsella sp.
CCCGACAACGGGCGGCGCGGACGGATGAAACCACCTATGTGGTGCAGGGCTGGCGACAGGGTAACGGTACGCTGTGGCAGCCCAACCAGCGGGTGATTGTCTTTGATCCGGTCTGTGGTTTCGACAATACCGAACTGCTTGTCTCGGAAGTCACGTTTACTCAGGACCAGAACGGCACCCTGACGGAAATCCGTGTCGGCCCGCCTGATGCTTATCTGCCTGAACCCGAGGCTCCCGGCGCGCGGAAAAAGAAAAAAGCCAGAGTACAGGAGGACCCGTTCTGATGAGGACGATTGAAGTCATGCAGCGACAACTCCTCGGCCTGATTGGTCGGGCCGTGGTGAAAAGCATCAGTGCCGCCACGAAATGTCAGACCGTGGATGTGTCCCTGATTGCAGGTGAACCCAAAGCCGGGGTTGAACATCTTGAACCCTACGGTTTTACCGCAAGCGCAAACAGCGGTGCGGAAGCGGTGGTGTTGTTTCCGGATGGCGACCGTTCTCATGCGGTGGTTGTTACGGTGTCGGATCGGCGCTACCGCCTGAAAGGGCTGAAGACGGGTGAGGTGGCTGTCTATGACGATCAGGGGCAGTCCGTGACGCTGACCCGGGAGGGGATCGTGGTGGACGGTGCAGGTAAAACGATCACGTTTCGCAATGCACCTGAAGCACGTTTTGAAATGGACCTGGAAGTGACAGGACAGGTGAAAGACCTGTGCGACTCCGGCGGCACCACCATGTCAGCGATGCGGCTTGCCTATAACGGGCATCGTCACAGAGAGAACGGTCAGGGCAGTAACACCGACAAACCTGATAAAGCGATGGAGGCATGATGGAACTGTGGCTGACGGTGAACGGCAAACGCACCAGTGCCAGCGCACCGCTGGACCCGCTGACCCGCGCCGTGGTGATTTCCCTGTTCACCTGGCGGCGGGCGGAGCCTGATGACAACGCCGACGTCCCGATGGGATGGTGGGGGGATACCTGGCCTGCGGTACAGAATGACCGTTACGGCTCCCGACTGTGGCTGCTTCAGCGCAGCAAACTGACCAATCAGCTGGTGCAGACGGTAAGGGGGTATATCCGCGAATGCCTGCAATGGATGATTGATGACGGTGTGGTGTCCCGTATTGATCTGGATATCCGCCGCACCGGGATTAATGAACTGGGTAACAGTATCACTCTCTGGCGACGTGACGGACCGGTAATGATTTCTTTTGATAATCTGTGGAGTGCGATAACGCATGGCGGACAGTGAATTTCAGCGCCCGACGCTGGCAGAAAATATCAGTATGCTCCGTAACGATTTATTCGCCAGGCTGGACGTCAGTGACCCACTCCGGCGCATGGATGAAGACGTGCGGGCAAAGGTGTATGCGGCGGCGCTGCATACGGTTTACGGTTACATCGATTATCTGGCAATGAACATACTGCCTGACCGGTGTGATGAATCCTGGCTGGCGCGACATGCTGCGATGAAACGGTGTCCGCGCAAGGGGGCCACGGCTGCCAGCGGGTATATGCGCTGGGAAGATGTCAGCGATGACCTGAAGGTGACCGCCGGGAGTGTTATTCAGCGCGATGACCTGGTTCAGTACACAGCAACTGCCGATGCAACCAGCTCCAGTGGTGTCCTGCGCGTGCCGATCGCCTGCTCAACTGCAGGTGCGGTCGGTAATGCTGACGACGGTACGGCATTAATCCTGGTCACGCCGGTGAATGGTCTGCCGTCGTCTGGTGTGGCTGATACCCTGACCGGCGGATTCGATACTGAAGATCTGGAAACGTGGCGCGCCCGCGTCATTGAGCGGTATTACTGGACGCCTCAGGGCGGGGCTGACGGGGATTATGTCGTCTGGGCTAAAGAAGTGCCTGGTATTACGCGCGCATGGACATACCGTCACTGGAGAGGAATAGGAACGGTAGGGGTGATGGTGGCGACAAACGATCCGGAACATCCGGCTCCGGATGAAAGCGTCATTAATGCAGTCAGAGA
This sequence comes from Collinsella sp., assembly GCA_022728415.1. The sequence continues at coordinate 1,996 of JAIJJM010000596.1, forward strand.
GCACATTCTTCCTCTGACACCGGTTGCCGGA
>JAIJJM010000597.1 GCA_022728415.1 Collinsella sp.
AATACGCCCCGGTAAATCCCTGCGAAGGGAATGAAGCTGCAGGTAGGTTTGCACCATTCACTGATACTGTACCGGTCATTGGTCTGGTTCCCGCGCTAATGAATTCTATCGTGGTACTCAGACCCGCCTGGTGAACACCATTCAACACGGGGATCAGCGTTGCGATACCCTCTCCGCCGCCTGTAACAGTGGCTTTATACTCACCGTATAAATTTTGAGTGTAATCAATTGTGCTGATTTGCACATAGGGCACGTTGGTACCTGATTGCACAAATTCCAGCCCTTCAGAAACATTGATCGGATGACCTGATAGATCGTGTAAAACAAGATATAGTTCAGCACTTTCGGTAAAGTCCCCTTTCAGTGATGACCGGTTGTTTTTAAGGACGGACTGCGAGGCGTCTGCCGGGCCTGCCACCAGCGTTATATCTACTGTTTGCGCCCCACCGTAGCTCGTTTCTGCGCTTACCGTGACGCTCCCCGTTATCGCTCCTCTTACGCTCGTTGTCGCGACTCCGTTTTGATCGGTCACCGCTGTTAATGACGTTAATGTGGCAAAGGCAAAGCCTCTTTTTAATGCGAAGTTCACATTGACACCTTCGACCAGGTTCCCACTGCTATCTTCAACAGTAGCCTTTAACGTGCTTATATCACTGTTGTTGGCCGTGAGAGTCGACGGATCAGCGATAAAACTAGCAACATGTGCGGTGCTTGGGTTGCCAGTGACCTTCACGGTTGTCTGAGTCTGAATAATTACGCCGCTATGGATCGATGCTGTCACCACATATGTACCGACTTTATTGCTGGTCAGAACGACTTGTGCCTCACCTGAAGTGTTGGTTGTCGCCGTTTGGCTACTTAACGTTGCTCCTTCGGGCGTTACGCTAAAGGTAACGAGTTCATGGCTCAATGGAGCCCCGTTTGCATGAGTTAACCTTACAGTCAGAGTTGCTCCCGATGGGTCATTGACGCCGATAAGCGGACTTGATGACGTGAGTGTTAGTCTTAGATCGATTACCACCAGGTCCTTCTCATAAGAGGAGCCATTCGTCAGGGACGCTTTCACAGTATACGAACCGTATCTTCCGGGCGTCATGGTGACCTCAGCTATACCCTGGCTATTCGTAGAAACCGTATCCTGACTAATGACCATGTTAAAACTTGACGGCTCTGCACTGAATGTCACAAGTTGGTCAGCAACTGGATTGCCAAACTGGTCGTCGACGTGTGCTTTAACCGCTATGGGTTCTCTGACTATTACCTGACCTTCAGGCATTTCCAGACTGGTGATCGCCGCAGAATCAACATCTGCTTTGACAGTCAGCGTTCGTATGGCGGCTTCGGTAGGTGCATTTGCCAGATTAGCTGTAACTACTTTCGTTCCTGCAATGGTGCTTGTCACAAGAATTTCTGCCTTACCCTGAGCATCCGTTTCGACGCTGGTGTTACTCAGCGTAGTGGCGGGGCCGCGAAAATTGACCTTGATGCCTTCTAGCGGGTTGCCGTAAGCGTCAGTGACGCTTGCCGTCAGGGGCGCGCCCTCGGTTGTGCTCGCGGTGAATGAGCTTGATGATGCGGTAAAACCAGCCATTTGAGCTGTACCAGCATCGGCAATCAAAGTCACCTGTTTCGTATCACTGACACCATAATTGTTCACGCTAACTGTCACGGGGTAGGTACCGGATTTTGTACCGCTCAGTGTAACTTCAGCCTTGCCGTTGATATCAGTAATGGCGGAACCGCCTTGTCCGAGAGTGAAGCTTGCGCTCACGTCTGCCGGTAGCGTGAATGTCACCGCCTCATTGGCTAACGGGTTGCCGTTTCCATCAGTCACTGTTGCCTGAAGTGTGGTCATCCCAACGTTATTGGCGATAAAGTTGTCCTCGGTAACGTTAAGATTAACCTGCGCACTGAGCGTATCCGCAATAAAGTTCACCACCAACTGCTCACTCTTACCGCCAGTCATCGATGCTGTAACAGTATGAGCGCCTGCTTTTGTACCTTTCAGCGTGACTTTCGCTTTGCC
>JAIJJM010000598.1 GCA_022728415.1 Collinsella sp.
TGAGGAGGGATGACAAATGCACTCCTGGAAAAAGAAACTTGTAGTATCACAATTAGCATTGGCTTGCACTCTGGCTATCACCTCTCAGGCTAATGCAGCAAACTATGATACCTGGACTTATATCGATAATCCCGTTACAGCACTTGATTGGGATCATATGGATAAGGCAGGCACTGTAGATGGCAACTATGTAAACTATAGTGGTTTTGTCTATTACAACAACACCAATGGTGATTTCGATCAGTCCTTTAACGGCGATACCGTTAACGGCACGATCTCAACCTATTATTTGAACCATGATTATGCAGACAGTACTGCTAATCAGCTTGATATCAGTAATTCAGTGATTCACGGTTCGATTACTTCTATGCTGCCTGGCGGTTATTATGATCGTTTTGATGCAGATGGTAATAATCTGGGTGGATATGATTTTTACACTGATGCGGTTGTTGATACACACTGGCGTGATGGTGATGTTTTCACTTTGAACATTGCTAACACTACTATTGATGATGATTATGAAGCTCTTTACTTCACTGATTCTTATAAAGATGGTGATGTAACCAAGCACACAAATGAGACATTTGATACAAGTGAAGGCGTTGCTGTTAATCTTGATGTAGAAAGTAACATCAATATTTCCAATAACTCCCGCGTTGCAGGTATTGCATTATCTCAAGGTAATACTTACAACGAAACCTACACTACCGAATCTCATACTTGGGATAACAATATCTCTGTAAAAGATTCCACAGTGACTTCGGGTTCAAATTATATCCTGGATAGCAATACTTATGGCAAAACTGGTCACTTTGGCAATTCTGATGAACCGAGTGATTATGCTGGCCCGGGTGATGTTGCAATGTCCTTTACTGCTTCAGGTTCCGACTATGCGATGAAGAACAATGTATTCCTCAGCAATTCAACGCTGATGGGTGATGTTGCCTTTACCAGCACCTGGAATAGTAATTTTGATCCGAATGGTCATGATTCCAACGGTGACGGGGTGAAAGATACCAACGGGGGTTGGACTGATGATAGCCTCAACGTTGATGAACTAAATCTCACTCTCGATAACGGAAGCAAGTGGGTTGGTCAGGCAATTTATAACGTTGCTGAAACGTCAGCAATGTATGATGTTGCTACAAACAGCCTTACTCCTGATGCAACATATGAAAACAATGACTGGAAACGTGTTGTTGATGACAAGGTCTTCCAGAGCGGTGTATTTAACGTAGCGTTGAATAACGGTTCTGAATGGGATACTACAGGTCGTTCCATCGTTGATACCTTGACAGTTAATAATGGTTCTCAGGTTAATGTTTCGGAATCTAAATTAACTTCAGATACTATCGATTTAACTAACGGTTCTTCGCTGAACATTGGTGAAGATGGCTACGTTGATACCGATCATCTGACTATTAACTCCTACAGTACTGTTGCGTTGACCGAATCTACTGGGTGGGGGGCTGATTACAACCTGTACGCCAATACTATCACCGTAACTAACGGCGGTGTATTGGATGTGAACGTTGATCAGTTCGATACTGAAGCTTTCCGTACTGACAAACTGGAACTGACCAGCGGCAACATCGCTGACCATAACGGTAACGTAGTATCTGGTGTGTTCGATATCCATAGCAGCGATTACGTTCTGAACGCTGATCTGGTGAACGACCGTACCTGGGATACTTCCAAGTCTAACTACGGTTACGGTATTGTTGCTATGAACTCTGATGGTCACCTGACTATCAACGGTAACGGCGACGTAGACAACGGTACTGAACTGGATAACAGCTCTGTAGACAATGTTGTTGCTGCAACCGGTAACTACAAAGTTCGTATCGACAACGCAACTGGCGCTGGCGCTATCGCTGATTACAAAGATAAAGAAATTATCTACGTAAACGACGTCAACAGCAACGCGACCTTCTCTGCTGCTAACAAAGCTGACCTGGGTGCATACACCTATCAGGCTGAACAGCGCGGTAACACCGTTGTTCTGCAACAGATGGAGCT
>JAIJJM010000599.1 GCA_022728415.1 Collinsella sp.
GGATCCATCCAAAAGCACGCCGGCCGTCGCCGTTAGAACTCGGCAAATTCGGGAGCGCCGGCATCGATCTCTTCGCGCCCCGCCATAAGCTCGCGCATCTTAGCGCAAAACGGCTCCTGCTCCCCCGCTTTAAACACTAAATGAATCGTCACGGCATCCGCGTAATCGGCATCCGAAACCTTGGCACCCGAATCCCGCGCCAAACGAAGCACCTGCTCATACTGCGGATAGGCCACATGCACGTCAACCGGCACGACGCTCGTCATCTCGACGATCTGCCCGGCCTCCTGAGCTGCGGCCACCGCCGCCTGCGTCGCCGCGGTATAGGCGCGCACCAAGCCGCCAGGCCCCAACAGCGTGCCACCAAAATAGCGCGTCACCACGCAGCAAACATTTTTGAGCCCCGCGCCGCGCAACACCTCGAGCGTCGGCATACCGCTCGTGCGGCTCGGCTCACCGTCATCGCTCTGGCGCTCGCGCCCATCGACCAAAATCCACGCAGGAACATTGTGTCGAGCGTCGTAATGGCGCTTGCGAACCATCTCGATAAAGGCATTCGCCTCGTCCTCGGACTCAATATGGATCAGCTGGGCAATAAACCGGCTCTTGCGATCGACAAACTCACCCGAAGCCTCAATATTCGATTGCAGAGTAAAATAGCTGTCCAACAAAGCCCCTCAAACACAAGCAAAGCAACAAACAGCCTCAATAATACGGCAAAGGCCGTACCGTTGACCCCGGTAAATAGAACGGCAATACCGATGACCAGGCAAAAACAGCGAGACGGCGTCAGCTGAGTCGATTTGGCCCGAAAGAGGAGGGAGCACGCCTTATGGCGGCGACCGAGGAATGAGCGCCAAATCGGCCAGCTGACGCCGTCGCAGCGTCAACAAAGTGCCAAGTGGGCCGATAAGCCGGGTTCTGTCGTGAACGGTCATTTATCTTGTCTGCACGTTACCGTGCAGCTCCACGCACGCTACCCGAACGCGGACCGGGCCGGCCCATAGCGTTCCTATTCGCGCTTGCTCCGGATGGGGCTTGCCAAGCCGCCGTGTTGCCACGACGCTGGTGGTCTCTTACACCACCGTTTCAGCTTTTCCCTTTACGCCTTACGGCGCAGGTGGGAGTCTTCTTTTCTGCGGCGCTTTCCGTCGGATCACTCCGCCCGGCCGTTAGCCGGCATCCCGCCCTCTGGAGCCCGGACTTTCCTCACACGTGCCGCAAGCAGCACATCGCGCGACCGTCTGGCCCACTCAGCAGTGCAAGAGTGTAGCACACCGTTGCCGCAGGCAATGGCACAACACAAGCGTTCGACACGATAAACCAAGAACCATGCCATGCAGTACAATAGGGTTGTCGATGGGCAACGTCGTCAGTCGAGACGCGACCGCGCTCCGCGCCCCTCCATCTACTCGGTGCGTTCCCGCCTCCTCCCCGAGGCGGGATGTCGGCTTTTTTTCATGCACCGACAACCCAATAGCCTGTGAACAGCCCGGGCAGCATTGAGCACCACAGTAGCAAATGCAAAAAGGGACCCGTCCATTGCGAACGGATCCCTTAAAACAAGTGATCGTCAAACCGATTTACTCGGCATCGGTCTCCTCGTCCTTCTTCTCGGAAGGCAGCGGGGTAACCTCGATCTCGACGCCCAGAGTCTCAGCAGCAGACTTCATGGACAGAGAGATACGACGACGGTCGAGGTCGATCTCCATGACCTTGACCTGAACCTTGTCGCCCACATGGGTGACCTGAGAAGGCTGGTCGACGTGCTTGTTGGCCATCTCGGAGATGTGCACCAGGCCCTCGATGCCCTCGCCCAGGTCGACGAAAGCGCCGAACGGGACAAGCTTGGTCACAGTGCCCTCGACGATAGCGCCAACGGGGTACTTCTTGACCAGCGCGCGCCACGGATCCTCGGTGGTCTGCTTGAGACCCAGGGAGATGCGCTCGCGGTTGAGATCGACGTCGAGAACCTCGACCTCGACCTCCTGGCCGACCTTGACAACCTCGGAAGG
>JAIJJM010000600.1 GCA_022728415.1 Collinsella sp.
TGTGAATGGTAAAACAATCTGTTATTAGTGGAATAACTAATGTAATTGAGTGAAATCACTAATTTAAATAATTAAGAATATATTTATTCTTTATGACATGCCTTTCTGAATAATCAGGGATACAATATTAAAGCTTATTTTTGACTGTATCATTGTCACAGGGAAAGTGCATGCTGCGATGGAAACGCTGTATTATTCTAACATTTATCTCTGGTGCTGCTTTCGCGGCACCAGAGATAAATGTTAAGCAAAACGAATCGTTACCTGATTTAGGTAGCCAGACAGCACAGCAGGATGAACAAACCAACAAGGGTAAATCGCTGAAAGAGCGCGGAGCCGATTACGTCATCAACTCCGCCACGCAAGGGTTTGAAAACTTGACCCCTGAGGCGCTGGAATCTCAGGCCAGAAGCTATCTGCAAAGTCAAATCACCTCAACCGCACAATCTTATATTGAAGACACACTTTCTCCCTACGGTAAGGTCCGTTCGAACCTCTCCATTGGCCAGGACGGCGATCTGGATGGCAGTTCCATCGATTATTTTGTTCCCTGGTACGATAATCAAACCACTGTTTATTTCAGTCAATTTTCTGCGCAGCGAAAAGAAGATCGTACAATCGGGAATATTGGTCTTGGGGTAAGACATAATTTTAATGAATGGTTATTGGGTGGAAATATATTTTATGATTATGATTTTACCCGAGGACATCGCCGTTTAGGTTTAGGCGGCGAAGCGTGGACTGATTATTTAAAATTCTCTGGCAACTATTATCATCCGCTTTTTGACTGGAAAGACTCTGAAGATTTCGACTTTTATGAAGAACGCCCTGCGCGCGGCTGGGATATTCGTGCCGAAGCCTGGTTACCTTCTTATCCGCAACTGGGGGGCAAAGTTGTCTTCGAGCAATATTACGGCGATGAAGTCGCCCTTTTTGGTACGGATAATTTGGAGAAAGATCCCTACGCGGTAACACTTGGACTGAATTATCAACCGGTGCCATTACTAACCGTTGGGGCGGACTATAAAGCGGGGACCGGAGATAACAGCGATGTCAGCATTAATGCCACTCTTAATTATCAGTTCGGCGTTCCGCTAAAAGATCAATTGGATAGCGATAAAGTGAAAGCGGCTCACTCGTTGATGGGCAGTCGTCATGATTTTGTTGAGCGTAATAACTTTATTGTTCTGGAATACAAAGAAAAAGATCCGCTTGATGTCACCCTGTGGTTAAAAGCGGATGCCACCAACGAGCACCCTGAGTGCGTCATTAAGGACACTCCCGAAGCGGCCGTCGGGCTGGAAAAATGTAAGTGGACCATTAACGCGCTTATCAACCACCACTACAAAATTGTCGCTGCGTCATGGCAGGCGAAAAACAATGCTGCCCGCACGCTGGTTATGCCGGTTATCAAAGAGAATACCCTGACAGAGGGTAACAATAACCACTGGAACCTGGTGCTGCCCGCCTGGCAGTACAGCTCTGACAAAGCCGAACAAGAAAAACTCAATACCTGGCGAGTACGTCTGGCACTGGAAGATGAAAAGGGCAACCGACAGAACTCTGGTGTGGTGGAAATCACCGTTCAGCAGGACCGTAAAATAGAGTTGATTGTTAATAACATCGCGAACGTGCCGGAAGAGAACAACCACAGCCACGAAGCCAGCGCTCAGGCAGATGGCGTTGATGGTGTGGTGATGGATCTCGATGTAACCGACAGCTTTGGCGATAACACCGACCGCAATGGCGATGCGCTGCCGGAAGATAACCTCACGCCGCAGCTTTACGACGCGCAGGACAAACGAGTGACGTTAACCAACAAGCCTTGCTCGACCGACAACCCCTGCGTTTTTATCGCTAAACAAGATAAAGAAAAGGGCACTGTCACCCTCTCCAGTACCTTACCCGGCACCTATCGCTGGAAAGCAAAAGCTGCGCCCTACGACGACAGTAACTATGTGGATGTCACTTTCCTCGGGGCAGAAATTGGTGGGCTAAATGCATTTATCTATCG
>JAIJJM010000601.1 GCA_022728415.1 Collinsella sp.
TCGTCATCGTAATCAACGGCGGCCTCGGCAACCTCGGCCTCCTCCTCGGCGGAAACCTCGTCAGCAGCCTCAACCTCGGCAGCTTCGGTCTCCACGGTCTCGACTGCCTCGACCTCGGCAGCCATGGTCTCGTTCTCGGTCTCGTTCATGATCTCTTCGTTCTCGGACATGAGACTCCTTCTTGGCCCTCTCGGGCATCATCGCCCCATTCGCGGGGCCCGTCGCGCACTCTTTGCGCTTTAAACATTCATGCCTCTCGGCAAAACGTCCATTAGTTTATGGTGTCGCCATCCAATCTAGCTGCAGAATCTATGTGCACACATTAATGCGACATGTCGCGGTATCATGACCTGAACCAAACGTGTCCACCTTAAGGAGCCCGCCATGATTAAGCCCATCATGAAATCCGAGTTCTTTTTACGCCTGCCTTCCGAAGACGCGGGCCCCGACGACGCCGTAATCGGGCAGGACCTCCTGGATACGCTCCACGAGCATGAGCACGAGTGCGTGGGCCTCGCCGCCAACATGATCGGCGTGCGCAAACGCATCATCTGCGTAAAGGACGGCAACAGGGCGCTCCTGATGTACAACCCTCAAATTCTTGAGCAGGTCAACGCCTATCGGACGAGCGAAGGATGCCTCTCGCTGACCGGCGAGCGTCCCTGCACCCGCTATCGCCGCATTAAGGTTGAGTATTTGGACGAAAACTTCGTCCACCGCATCAAAAACTTCTCGGGCTACACCGCCAAGATCATCCAACACGAAATCGATCATTGCTGCGGAATCGTTATTTAGACAGCCAGGGTAACGATGCAGGTTGAGGACACGACAGCGAGCGGTCCGCCGTTCGGTAGAACGGCGGAACCAATTAGCTCTGGCGGTAATGATCGAAGAAGTCAGCCAAGTCTTCGAGCGACTCTTTGAGCACTTCCATGCGCGGCAGATACACGATGCGGAAGTGGTCGGGCTCGGCCCAGTTAAAGCCGCCGCCGCGCGTAATCAGGATCTTCTTCTCGTGCAGCAGGTCGAGGGCGAACTGCTCGTCATCGGTGATGTTGAACTTCTTCACATCCATCTTGGGGAAGATGTAGAACGCCGCGCGCGGCTTAACCACCGAGATGCCGTCGATCTTGCTGAGTGCCTCATACACAAAGCTGCGCTGCTCGTAGACACGACCGCCGGGGCGGATGTAGTCGTTAACCGACTGATGGCCGCCGAGCGCCGTCTGGACGATCGACTGAGCCGGCACGTTGGAGCACAGGCGCATGTTAGAGAGCATGTTGATGCCCATGATAAAGTCGCTCATGCAGCGCTGGTTGCCCGAAAGCACCATCCAGCCAATGCGATAGCCCGCGATCATATGCGACTTGGACAGGCCGCTAAACGTAATGCAGGGCAGGTCGGGGGCGAGCGAGGCAATGGAGACGTGCTCATAGCCGTCCATGCACAGGCGGTCGTAGATCTCGTCGGCAAAAATCATGAGCTGGTGCCTGCGCGCGATCTCAACAATGCCCTCGAGCACCTCGCGCGGATAGACAGAGCCCGTGGGGTTGTTGGGGTTGATGATGACGAGGGCCTTGGTCGCGCTCGTGATCTTGGACTCCATATCCTCCAGGTCGGGATACCAATCCGCCTGCTCATCGCACAGATAGTGCACGGGATGACCACCGGCAAGGGTTGCGCACGCCGTCCAGAGCGGATAGTCGGGGCTGGGGATCAGAATCTCGTCGCCGTTGTCGAGCAGCGCGTTCATCGAAAGCTGAATGAGTTCGGACACGCCGTTGCCCGTGTAGATGTGCTCCATCTGAACATTGGGCAGGCCCTTGATCTGCGAGTACTGCATAATCGCCTTGCGCGCGGAGAACAGGCCGCGCGAGTTGGAATAGCCTTCGCAGTCGGGCAGCTGCTGGCGCATGTCCTTAATGACCTCATCGGGCGTGCGAAAACCAAAGGGGGCGGGGTTGCCAATGTTGAGCTTCAGTACGTGGGTGCCGGCCTGTTCCATG
>JAIJJM010000602.1 GCA_022728415.1 Collinsella sp.
ACCATCAGGCTAAGGCCCACGGGTGGTCGGCATGCCTTTCCGCCTAAACCCGAAAAACCTTCGTGACTAAAACCTCAACTTCCTATTGAACAAAAACAGCGCAGGCTGCGGCCCCGCGCCGATGACGCCGTCGGCCTCCCGCTCGCCGAAACGGCTCCTGTCGTCCTGCCCGTATGGGCGTTCGCGGATCGACGTGCGCAACGGGATGCGGCTGTGGCCCGCACGCCCGCCGCCGGCCTTGCGCCTGCGCCGGTGGCAGCGCGTCACGGGGTCGCCGGGATGCTCCATGGCGAGGCGCCCGCATATCGGCGGCGGCGACCGGCCCCGGCGCGACCGCTCCGCGACCCACGCCCGCAGGCGGCCCGACGCCAGGTGCCGCGGTCTACGCGCAACCGCCTTGCGGCGCATGGCCCTGCGGCGCGCGGGCCCGGCCACGTGGCAGCGGCCCGTCCACGGACCCGTCCTGAGCCGCCTGGGCCGGCACGGCCGGTACGATTCGCTCTCGCTGGACGGGAGCCACGTGTTGCGTTTGATCTCCCGGCCGGCCGTGGACGCATGCCGTCCCGGCATCATGGCTATGCGGTGCACGCCCGCCCCGTTGCCCATCTCAATCCGGACGACCTGCCGTTCCTCTTCCGACAGGCGCGAATACACTTGGCCCAAGGTGCAACACCCCTCCGTTTGGCTATCCGGACAATCTCCAATCTAACGGGTGCTGCACTTTCAATTAGACAACGGGAAGTGGTGAGATAATTTACGTACTTGATGGAAACAAGACGATGCCGGCTGCTTCTCGATAAGCTTCCGGTTGTCCATGAACAGAGGTGCGCAATTGGGAAAGATAAAGCTGCAAGACGTCAAAAGGGTTATCGACATCGGAAAGGACGTCCTGCCCTTCGTTGAACCCGCTGTGAACAAATTCGGACCTGCTCTGATCGACTGGGGGCGGCAGAGGGGAAAGCAGGCAGCGGATAGCCTGGGAGAAGCCAGGGACTCATTCCTTTCAAAAGGCCAGGCAATCAAAGACAAGAAGGAGCAGCAAAAGTCACTTGAGGAAGCCCGCAAGAAGGCCGTGGCAAGCTCGCTTCCGCCGATCTCCGCAAATGAGTTCTTCCAGAACTTTGAGAACAACGTCTCCAGCGAAGCCGACCTCAGCGATGGATACATGGCAATTGCCGGCTGCTACGCCGTCGTCACGATGAAATCGGCGCGAGAGAAAGACCCTTTCGCCTACGAGGACGTCTATGTCGGTTGCGCCAAATCCATGGGTTTCAGCATATACACCCAGCTTTGCGGTTTCGGCAACGTCGATGTCTACGCCGACTTCAAGTTCAGAAGACCCATGATGATTCTGCTCTTTCCATGCGAGGAGAAGGACCTCGAGACCCGCTATGAGGCCCTCGTCAGGGACCTTCAGGCCGAGAGCTCATACAACAAATGGGACGTCCTGGCGCGTTCCGATGAAGCGAGATAGGCGCTAAGAGCATGAGCGATAAGGAACTTACGCCGATTAGCGTCGAGGCTGTTGCGATCGATGACCTCGACAGCATCAAGGTCATCGCGAATGCCGGTATGAGCAAAGAGAACCGCATCGGCGTCGGAGAAAGGGCAGATGCCGTTCTCGGCCTCGCCTCGAACGTCATAGGCCGCGTCGAGGGAAAGCAACTCTACAAAGTCGAGGTCCCCGAAGGCTACAGCCTTAAGGATCTTGTCGCCTCGAAGAAAGACTCAGAAGCGGTGAGAGCCCTCGTCCGGGACCCGAAAGGCCGCCTGAGCGGCGACGTCTCCCTCAAAGCCACTGGGGTCAGCCCCGCGCAGATCGCCAGCGTCGGCCTTGCCGCAGCAGCGATGGTCGTCGGCCAGGCGTACATGACCGAAATAAGCGACAGCCTCCAACGTATCGACGCCAAGCTGGAATCGATCGCCTCCATGATCGCCGGCGATCAGAGGGCAAAGGTCAAAAACGCCCTGGACATCGCCAGAAC
>JAIJJM010000603.1 GCA_022728415.1 Collinsella sp.
CGTGATCTCCGGATACTGGGGCAGGAATTCTTCTGCCCAGTCCGCGTGCTTCTCGATCATCTCGTTGCTGCGGATATCCTTTTTCTCCAGAATATACTCGGCCAAAAGGCTTAGCTCGGCCTTCAGTCTGGAAGGAAGGACGGCCAGTCCCATCACCTCGATCAGGCCGATGTTCTCCTTCTTAATGTGGTGGTACTCGGCATGCGGGTGGAAAACGCCCAGCGGGTGCTCGTCGGTCGTGATATTGCAGCGAAGCGCCAGATAGGCCTCGTAGATTTCGCCGCCGGCGTTGCCGCGGGAGTCCACGCGGCGAATGACGGGCGTCACGGTGTTATGGGCCACGCCGTCGGCCGTGTGCGCGATAACGCCCACGGCCTCGTCGGTCCACTCGCGCCAGGCGAGGATAATCTTCTCGGCGGCGTCGAGCAACTGAGTGCGGTCATGCGAGCGCAGGCGCAGGACCGAAAGCGGCCACTGCAACACGGTACCGCTGACCTGGTCAAAGCCGGGCACGCTAAACTGCGAGACCTCGGCGGCGTGCATCATGGGGAACTCGTGTGCGCCGCCCTGGAAGTGGTCGTGAGACAGAATCGAGCCGCCCACGATGGGCAGGTCGGCGTTGGAACCGATGAAGTAATGCGGGAACAGGTCCACAAAATCGAGCAGGCAGGTCAGGCCCTTGCGGTCGACGTGCATCGGGCGATGCTCGGAGCTCATGGCAATGCAGTGCTCGTTAAAGTACGCGTACGGGCTGTACTGGAAACCCCAGCGCTCGTCGTTGAGTTCAATGGGGATAATGCGCAGGTTCTGGCGAGCGGGATGAGCGCCGCCGTCTGCCGCAGCGGAGCGTCCAGGGTAGCCCTCGTTCTCGATGCACAGCTGACAGGCGGGATACTTCTCGCCCGTGTTTTTTGCGGCACCGGCTGCGGCAATATCGCGCGGGTCCTTTTCGGGCTTGGACAGGTTGATAGTGATCTCCAGATCACCCCAGTTGGTGGAAGTGCTCCATTTGATGTTGCGCGCGATGGCGGCACGGCGCACGTAGCCGGCGTCGCAGCACAGACCGTAGAACCAGTCGGTCGCAGCTCGGGGCTCGTTGACGCCCATGCGGCCGTTGAACTCCTCGTTTACAACCGAAGGCCTTGGCATGAGTACACCCATAATGCGCATGGCGATCCGGTCGCGGCCCGACGCCGTGTCCTCGGCGGCGCCGTTGGTAACAGCGGCTTCAGAGAGCACGGCGAGCGTGCCCTCCAAATCAAAGTCGGGGAGGGTGTCGGGGTGCACAAGCGAAATTTCCTCGATCTTGAGCGCCCAGGTCATGTCGAGCGCGGGACCCGTGGCGCCGATGCACTCCAGAATGGTGTTGTAGGCCCAGATGCGGTCGTCCTGTCCGATCATCGACCGGTGGATGGCATATTCGATGAGGCCCTGCGCGGCCTCGCGCACGTCGGTCATTACAGCCATGCCGCGTAAGCCCCCTTATCAGAGATAGCGTAATGACGGGCAGAGCCTTCGCCCAGCCAGCCGTTCATCTTGGCGATAAAGGTGTCGACCAGGTCGAGCGGCACGAAGGCCTGGATGGTGCCGCCAAAGCCGCCGCCGTGGATACGGACGGCGCCGCGGCCGTCGAGCACGTGCTCGGCCAGTGCCAAGGCATACATCGAGGGCTGCTCGGAGCCCAGCTTGGCAACGACATTCTGCAGGTACATGGCAGAGCTGGCGCCGGACTCGCGCGTGAGGACCAGGAACTGGTCGATGTCGCCGGCGTTCAGGGCAGCCCAGCGCTTGTCGACCAGGCCGTTCTCATACCAGTAGTGAACGGCGCGCAGGCAGGCACGGTCGCCCAGCTTGGCACGCAGCTCGGGGAGTTTGGCGTCAAAGTCCGCCACGCTTACCTCGCACAGGCGTGCCTTGCCAAACTCGGCGGCGACGTCCTGCATCTCGCGCGGTACGGCGGCGTAGTCGTCGGTGGCGGCCACGTG
>JAIJJM010000604.1 GCA_022728415.1 Collinsella sp.
TTGTAGGTGTAGCAGAAGTTCCAGATATCGTAGGCGATGATGTAGACCCAGGTCATGTCGGGCCACAGCATGTCGGTCTTGTCCTCGGAGGCGTAGACGCTCCACCAACCGGTCATGCAGAAGATGTTGATGATACCGGCGATGCCGTTGAACACGTTGTTCCAGCCGGCCAGCTGCGTAGCACCTTCGGAGGTGACCCAGGTGGACTGGCCCAGGACAAAGAAGTGATAGGCGCTCTCGAAGTCGGACACGACGGCGATCATGATGTTGATGGCCACGATCACAAACGGCCAAGCGCGGAACCAATGCGCCTTGCCGATCTTGCCCCACTGGTACTTAATGGCAATGAAGCCCCAGCAACCGGCCAGCGCCGCGTATACCTTGGCGTAGTGGAACCAGCTGTTCTGGTACACATGGGTGGGGTTGGTGAGCGCCCACTCGGCACCCTGTGAGACGCCGATGGCGATGGCGACGCAGTAGATGGTCATGGCCAGCGGAGCCACGCCAAAGATGATGGCCGCGCCGAGCTTGGTGCGGCGGCCGACCTCGTTGAGCACGATCAGGCCGATAAAGACCATGGCCCAGCCGACCCAGTGGATAAGGGTATTGCTACCCCAAACATCGAACAGCATGCTGCTCTCCTTTCACACGCCCGCGGCCCCTCTTCCGATCGCGGACAGTTTGGCCAAATGTCGTCAGTTCCGGGGCTTGCGCTCCGGATACTTGGCGGTGTAGCCCTCGATGTGGAGCGTCGAGGCGATGATTTCCTTGACCGTCTCGTCGGGCACATCGGGGTGCGTGCGGATATACATCAACAACCCCATGATGAGGGTGTAGAACGTCTCGTAGACATGGTCGATGCGCAAGTCGTGATGGGCGACAAAATCCACCACGGTGGTGTCGCAGATATACTGCGCCACGCGCTGGACCACGTTGTGCAAAAAGCCGCCGTAGAGTGCGCCGCTGCTCGAGGTGAGTGTGCTCGGCAGCTCGTGGCCGCTGGCGACCAGGCGCTTAAAGAGCGGGGCGACGGTGTCGAGTGCGCCCTCGATATCACCGACGATGCGGCTGGCATTCCACTGCTCGAGCTCGGCGATAAAACCGTCGATCACATCGTCCATCACGGCGGTGACGGCGGCGTCCATATCGGCGAAGTAGTGGTAGAACAGCGAGCGCGTGCAGCCGGCTCGCTTGGTCACGGCCGAGACAGATAGATGCGACACGCCCAGCTCGGAGCTTACGGTGCGCACGGCGGCGAGGATCTCGCGACGGCGTTCGTCGCCCGTCAGGCGCTTTGCCGCGCTGTCGGATGCGGGGACGGCATCGACCACAGAGGTATCTGCTGTGTTGTTGCCCATGCGTTTGCCGCCTTTCATCCGTTTGAGCCCGACCATTCGCCTAACAGTCTTGAATATTGTTGACGGTTCGTCAATACTATTTTTGACACAATGTCAACAATGGCAGGTGAACGGCATGGGAGCATGCCCGGCCTGCAAAAAAGAGGGGTGCCGCGGCCTCGCCGGGCTGCGGCAAGAGAAGGGACAACCATGATTCTCAACGGACCGGGGATTAGCTACACCGAGCCCGATATCGGCGCGGAGTTTGTACCACCGCTGCCGGAGCATCCGCGCGAGGCCATCGTCAAACTGTGCGAGCACTGCACCAACCGCCTGCTGCACCGCGACGAGCTGCTGGGCTACGAGTACTGGTCGTTTGCCGAGGCCGCGACCGACGAGCAGGCCGAAGTGCTCTGCAAGATGAAGATGCGCCGTCCCTACACGCTGCCCGAGATGGTCAAGCTCACCGGCATGCCCGACGCCGATATCGAGAAGATGCTCGACGACATGAGCTACACGGGTCTGCTCGAGTACAACTGGGAAAACCCCGAGCGCGCCAAGCAGTGGGTCCTGCCCATGCTGGTGCCGGGTTCCGCCGAGTTCCTCAACATGCGCGTTGGCCAGCTCGAGGAGCATCCGGTCTATGC
>JAIJJM010000605.1 GCA_022728415.1 Collinsella sp.
TGCGGAAAGGGTAACTGCTCAGAAAAGGAGCGAAATCATCTGACCATTCTGCTCAAAAATAAGTGATCAATTTGCTCAAATTAACTTGACGAAACACACTCCGCGCTGGCGTTCACGGCCTTCCCCAGGGCGCACTGGGCCAAGCTCCGCACCAACAACGTCCAGGAGCGCGCCAACCGCGAGATCAAGCGCCGCTACAGGGTCGTGCAGTCCTTCCCCTCGAGGGAGTCGATGCTGCGCCTGACGTGCGCGAGCCTCATGGAGACCGAGGGGCAGTGGTCCCAGCAGCGCGTGTTCTCCGAGGCATCGGCCGCCGAGGGCTTCGCCGAGCCCGCGGACAGGCAGGCCCCGACGGAGGGGAGGCGCCGCGCGCTCGGGCGGCGCGCCAAGGAGATCGTGGACGAGATAGTCGAGAGGCGCGGTCTAAAGAAGGAGTAATATCGGGACTTGCAGCGACGGACCTCAGGACACTCTTACACCACGTCCGCGCGCGCGACCTTGAAATTCCCTAATCACCGTCAGCTAGCGCCAAATTGGAAGTCGATGGTCACTCATTAACGTACAGTTCTTATAACTTTGTTCATTATTTTCCACACCTAAAATGAAACGCCGTTTGTGACAGTACTCACAAACGGCGTTTTTTGACCACGGGGTATCTGGCAGAGGGCCAGTAGCACCCGGATCCGAGTTTCGAACGCATCCAAACCGGTTCTGGTGTCTTTTTTCGAGTTTTTACTCATCCTTGGGCGCGGGGTGTTTGCAGACCACGCTCATGTAGATCATGCCGAGCACGGCAGCGGTGACCGAACCGGCAAGGATGGCGGCCTTGGCAGCCAGAACCTCAAACTGAGCCGTCGGGAAGGCAAGGCCGCTGATGAGAATCGACATGGTAAAGCCGATGCCGCCCAGAATGCCCACACCGGCAATCATGTGCCAGTTGACATTGTGCGGCAGCTCGCAGGCCCTAAGCTTAACTAGGGCAAACGTCATGCCAAAGATACCGATCGGCTTGCCCAGCAGCATGCCAAAGTACACGCCGAGCGTCACCGGGTCGGAGAGCAGCATGCCCATGTCCACGCCCACTAGACGAACCTGTGCGTTCACGAACGCAAAGATCGGCAGAATCACAAAGTTGACCGGCGTGGAGATCAGACGCTCCATGCGGATGAGCGGCGGGGTCACGCGGTGCATGACGCGCTCGACCTTGGTGGCCGAGACGGTAAAGTCATGCTGGCCCAGGATGTGTGCCTCGTCGTCGTAGCGGTCATCGAGCAGCGGCAGGCACTCGCCCAACCAATCGGTGAGGTTATCGAGCTTGACGCCGCACTTGGCCGGGATGGTAAAGGCCAAGATGACGCCAGCAAGCGTGGCATGCACGCCGCTCTTGAACATGCAGAACCACAACAGTAGACCCAGTACCGAATACGGGGCAAGGCGGTAATGCTGCGTCTTGTTGAGCCACACGAGCGCGCAGGTCACAAGCGCGGCGGCGCCCAACCAAAACGGATTGGGGCTCTGACCGTAGAAGATGGCGATGGCGGCGATGGAGATGAGGTCGTCGGCGATGGCGAGTGTCGAGAAGAACACACGCACGCCGTTGGGCACGCGATTGCCCAAAAGCGACAACACGCCCAGCGCAAAGGCAATATCGGTTGCCATGGGGATAGCCCAACCATTGCGGGCGCCGGCATGGTTAAAGATCAGGTAGATGCAGGCGGGAACGACGACGCCGCCAACGGCCGCCAGCATGGGAAGCATGGCCTGACGCGGATTCTTGAGCTCGCCGACCGTCATCTCGTACTTGAGCTCAATGCCCACCAACAAAAAGAAGATCGCCATGAGAAAGTCGTTGACGAAAAGCTCGACGGTAAGGCCAGCCGTAAGGTTGCCCAGACCCACATACAGCGGGGTCTCCAAAAAGTGATGGATGGCCTCGTAGGCATCGGTGTTGGCGCAGATGACGGCGGCGATGGCG
>JAIJJM010000606.1 GCA_022728415.1 Collinsella sp.
CTGTCCGGTAGCCTTGGAAGAGACCGCGAAACCGGTCGGGTCGCCGAAGGTAACGGCCTTGTCGGACTTTTTGGCATCCGGGTTCTGCGGAATAGGAGCCATGCCCCATTCGAACTTGTCGGCGTCACCGCTCTTCTGATCGTTGACGATGTCCAGCGCATACCAAGTACCCATCGGTACCATCGCGGCCTTTTCGGTGCCGAACTGAGCCTGATACTGCACGGAAGTGGTCTTGGAGGTGTTCCAGTCAATGGTCAGGCCCTCATTCTGCCACTGCAGTGCGCGCTTGTAGTAGGACTTCATATAGTTGAAGTTGCCCTTGAAGAACGTCTTGTCAGGCTGGTATCCGGTCTGTGCCAGAGCAAAGGACTGGACCACCGAACGCCAGTTGTGCTGGTACATCGGGTAGACCGCGTTGGCGTCGTAGCCCGCGGCCGGCAGTTTCTTCTTGAGCTCCTCGGCGACCTTGGTGTAATCGTCCCAGGTCCAGGTGCCGTCAGGCAGGTCCACGCCCGCCTTCTCGAACATCGTCTTGTTGTAGAAGAGCACCCAAGAGTCCTGGCGGTATGGCAGAGCGTAGTACTTGCCGTCAAGGTCATAGCTGGAAATATCGATGTTCTTGTCGCTCTTATAGGTCTTGGCGATGTCAGCGAGATCAGCCAGGCCACCGGACTGCGCATACGTGTAGTACTTCTGCAGGTTCTTGATAGGGAATACATCTGGTTGGGAACCGGCGGAGATATCGCCGGTCATCTGCTTGTCGTAGTCGTCGGCCGAGTATTCCTTGACCTTGACGGTGATGTTCGGGTGCTTCTTCTCGAATGCCTTAGCAAGGTAAGAGAATTCCGGACGAGAATCAAGAGACCAGCCTGCCAGCGTGATTTCCGTCTTGGCGTTTTCATCCAGCGCCTCACTTGAGCTGGAATCGTTGCTGCCACTACCGCAACCGGCAAGCAGCGTGCCGATCACAGAAGCCATAGCAATTACTTTCATGCCACGTGTCAACTTCATTGATGTGCCTTTCTCTCAGCATCATTGTCCAATAGTCCATACATCACTGTATGTATCTATGTGATTGTTAAATATATTGTTCGTTTCTGATCAATAAGGCTGTTTGCCATTATTTGCATTTGCGCAATTATCTTTTATGAGCGAAATCGTGCAAAAGAAATACGGAACCCGGACGAAACCAAGTCCCACATAAGAGCAACCTTCCAGAATTCCAAGCCGTTAGAACAGCGTCTCATCATGGTCATCAGCCGGATGAGGGGTATAGGTGATCTTGAATTCATCATCCTCAGGAACAGTTGAGACATTCATCTCTCGATCAGACTTATGGAAGGTAACTGTTCCATATGCCGGCACAACGACTTTCTGCCAGCGCGCCCCCTCACCGTTAATGGTGATGGCCGCTTCGACATCCGTGCCGCCAGGATTGTACACGATCACGCTCAAGTCGCCGCGTTTGCTCTCGAATGCCACCGATCCTAGACCGCCATTGCGACCATCCGGCGTGTAATTGGACGAGCCAATACGCCGTGAACCGATCGGCACATCCTGTCCATAATTGCGCAGCATGAAGTACTCGAGGTTTCGTTTGACCTTGCCGGTGCTCGAGTCGATGGTGATGACTCCACGACGCCCGGACGTGCCTGCATAGCTCGGGAATCCCTGCTCGTCAAGTGCTATGTTCCACAGGTTGATCAGCCCCACGCCATTACGAACCAGCCAATTGCCGATTTCGCCGAACATCACATGGCTGGCCTCGTCGACAGTTTCATCAAGCATGCATCGACGTTCCGTCATCGCACTCTTCCACTGGGGGAATTGGCGTGTTCCATTATGCACCCAAGTTGGAAGACCGGAATATGTATGGAAGGCCGCTCCCGCAAAGCACTGTGCCTGTGCCGGCGTCATGTATTCGCTGACCGGGCGCTGCCAGAAGCGCAATGAGTCGTCTCCGAAATAGAT
>JAIJJM010000607.1 GCA_022728415.1 Collinsella sp.
CCTATCCCTGCATCACACTCAAGACCCTGATGGTCGATTTCGATTTCGACAAGATTGTCGATGCGTTGTTCTGCACCGGGGTCACTATTGCGATCTTGACAATAACGGCTCTGATAACTAAGACGTTTTTTAAAAAGGAAGACGGCGTTGCCCGATACGCTGTTATCTTTTCAAACAGCGGTTTCATTGGCGTGCCAATTATTATGGGCGTTTTGGGGTCTGACTACATCTTCTATATGTCAATTACGAGCGCGGTCATGACTGCCATTATTTGGACATATGGTGTTTGGCTGGTCTCCGGTGATCGTTCTCAGGTTTCACTTAAAAAGTGTGTGGCCAACCCCAACATGATCATGATCGCAGCCGGCTTCGTTTGTTTCGTGTGCTCGATTCATCCTCCGGCACTGATGGCGTCGGTGCTGGACGACTTGGGGGCGCTCAACACCGGTCTCGTTATGATCGTGCTTGGTGCATATCTGGCACAGAGCGACTTGCGTGCGATTGCAACGAGCCGAAAGGCCTACCTCGTCAGTTTGCTCAGGCTGATTATCGTTCCGGCCGTGACGATTTTCGTCTTAGCTTTATTTCCCTTCGTAGACCTTAACGTTAGGCTAACCGTGCTGATTGCAATGGCCTCACCGGTCGCGTCGTTCGCTGCGATCCTGTCGGATAAGTATGGTGGCAACTATAAGTTTGGCATTGGCCTTGTTGCATTATCGACTTTGCTGTCGCTCATCAGTATGCCGCTGGTGCTTCAGATGGCATCAATGCTATTGACTTAGGTTTGTTCTTAGGATGCTTTGCGCATTCGGGGGTTGGTGGTTTCGTCAACCCCCGAATGCGCCAACGGAATGTTTGAGTGGGGCGAACGGTCGAAATTTGGCCAATTTGCGTCATATTCGTGAATAAACGAACGTTTACGCAGCGGCTTACCGTGGTAAAATCACAGGCGTTATCGGAGCAACCTTACAGGAGGTTCTTTTATGCTCGTCAACGCAGCAGACATGCTCAAGAAGGCCGAGGCCGGCAAGTACGGTCTCGGTGCCTTCAACACCAACAACCTCGAGTGGACCCTGGCTATTCTCCAGGCCGCCGAGGAGGCCAAGTCTCCGCTGATCCTTCAGTGCACCGCTGGTGCCGCTAAGTGGATGGGCGGTTTCAAGGTCTGCGCCGACATGGTCAAGGCTGCCGTCGAGGCCACGGGCGTTACCGTTCCCGTCGCCCTTCACCTCGATCACGGTTCTTACGAGGACTGCTTCAAGTGCATCGAGGCCGGCTTCACGTCCATCATGTATGACGGCTCTCACGAGGAGACCTTCCAGCTTAACCTCGACCGCACCAAGGAGCTCGTTGAGCTTGCCCACTCCAAGGGTATGTCCATCGAGGCCGAGGTCGGCGGCATCGGCGGCACCGAGGACGGCGTGACCTCCAGCGGCGAGCTCGCTGATCCTGCTGAGTGCAAGCAGATCGCTGACCTGGGCGTCGACTTCCTCGCCTGCGGCATCGGCAACATCCACGGCGTGTACCCTGCCGACTGGGCTGGCCTTTCCTTCGAGCGTCTGGGCGAGATTAAGGCCCAGACCGGCGACCTGCCCCTCGTCCTGCACGGTGGCACCGGCATCCCCGAGGATCAGATCAAGAAGGCCGTCTCCCTGGGCATTTCCAAGATCAACGTCAACACCGACCTGCAGATCGTCTTCGCCAAGGGCGTTCGCGAGTACATCGAGGCTGGCAAGGATCAGCAGGGCAAGGGCTTTGACCCCCGCAAGCTCCTCAAGCCTGGTCGCGACAACATCGTTGCCCGCACCAAGGAGCTCATGGAGGAGTTTGGCTCCGTCAACAAGGCGTAAGCGTCGCTAAACTTCCCGCCGGAAGCCCCGTCCCCCTACACTGTTTCCTCTGCGCTCACCTGGCTTCGCCAGAAGTCGCGCCGAGGAAACAGCTCTGGGGGACGGGGCTTCCTTCGTTT
>JAIJJM010000608.1 GCA_022728415.1 Collinsella sp.
CGTCATGGCGTGGGGAATGCGGGCGGCTTTTGGTAGCATGTTATTGTTCTTTCTGGTTGAAACATCTTATAAGGGTGGCAAAACTCACCGGAGATGCAAGCGAAACAGGGTAGTCATTGCTTAGCGAAACCGCCGTAAACCCTCGCCCAATGCGGGCGGGGATATAAGGCGAAAAGCCCGCAGGGCTTTAAAGATCAATCAGGTGTTGACTGACTCTGAACGTAGGCTCTGAGCGTTTCAATCGTTGCCTCTCCGGTGCTACAGACAAAGTACGATCTCGACCACAAAAGCCCCGTTTTACTCTGCATACGTAAATGCGCGTTCTGCTGGCGTAGCAAACGTGATGATACCGATTTTAAATTATTGACCATCACACTGACCGCCAGTTTTGGCGGGTAGGCAACCAGCAGGTGTACATGGTCTGGCTCCCCGTCCATCTCAATAATTTCGCATTCAAGCTTTGCCGCAGCGGAGCCAAAAGCCTCACGCAACTGAGCGATCATCTGACTGTCGAATAGTTTGCGTCGATACTTTGTCGTAAAAATAAGGTGCACAACCAGCTTACTGACACTGTGTCGTTTGCGGAGAAATCCCGCCAGTAAATCATCATGATTACTCAATTGATATATTTACCTAAAGTGTTAAAATAAAAGCATTATATCAATGAGCGCTGATTATGTTAAGAGCAACAAAAGTACGCATCTACCCGACACCAGAACAGGCTGAATTTATCAACGCCCAGTTCGGTGCAGTGCGTTTTGCGTACAACAAAGCTCTGCATATCAAGAAACATTCTTACCAGCGGCACCGCGTAAATTTAAACCCGCGTAAAGACCTCAAACCACTGCTTGCAGTGGCGAAGAAATCCCGCCGGTATGGATGGCTTAAAGAATATGATTCTATTGCGTTGCAGCAGGCGGTAATTAACCTCGACGTGGCTTTTTCTAACTTTTTCAATCCGAAACTGAAAGCAGGTAAACCTACCTTTAAAAGTAAACACGGCAGACAATCGAGCTATCATTGTGTTGGCATAAAAGTCCTTGATGGTGCGATAAAAATACCGAAAATCTTGCCGATTGAAGCGCGTTTACATCGTGAAATTACGGGAATGCTGAAAAGTATCACGTTGAGCCGCAGCGCAACCGGGAAATACTACGCGTCGTTACTTTGTGACGACGGGATGGAAGCGCCGGCAAAGCCTGCACTGATATCAAATGTGACAGGGCTGGATATGGGGCTGGCGCATTTTGTCATCAAATCGGACGGCAATAAAATTGCCAGTCCCCGCCACCTAATCAATGCAAGTCGCAACCTTCGCCGGAAGCAGAAAGCACTGTCCCGTAAGAAAAAAGGGAACGCAAACAGGCGCAAAGCCAGAATACAACTTGCAGCCGTTCACGAACGGGTAGCCAGTGCCCGTGCCGATTTCCAGCACAAGTTATCTCGCGCAATTGTTGACGAAAACCAAGCGGTAATTGTCGAGACATTGAAAACGGCAAATATGATGAAAAATCACCATCTGGCTCGTGCGATAGGCGATGCTGGATGGTCTGGATTCATCACAAAACTGGAATACAAAGCAACAGAGAAAGGTGTGCATCTGGTGAAACTGGATCAATGGTTCGCCAGTTCGAAAACCTGCCACTGCTGCGGTCACAAAATGTCGGAGATGCCATTACATAAGCGCATCTGGCAGTGTCCAGAGTGTGGAGTTGAACATGACCGCGATATCAACGCGGCGCTCAACATCAAACGCAAGGGCATACTGGAATTACAAGCGGCGGGACTCGTCGTTTCTGCCCATGGAGGCCAGCATAAATCCGTCACACAGACGGTTGCGGCTTAAGAAGTGGGAAGCCTCGCCCGACAGGGCGGGGAGCAGTCACATGATGACAGGTAATGGCGCGGATATCGAATGTTATGCAGACAGAGAAAATCAGCCTGTTCAAATGGCTGTGCG
>JAIJJM010000609.1 GCA_022728415.1 Collinsella sp.
GATATAATCGCTAGCTCGCTGTATAACTCCAGCTCTGCCACGGGCGTCATGGAACATAGAATCAGCCATGCCATCCTCCTTATGAGATAGGACAAAGAAATGTTCAGCCGGACATATGTCGAGACAATCCGATCCGAACCATCAAAACGCCGCCCGCTGCTATGGCTGGTTATGCACAACAGGACAACGTTTTGCAATACAGTAGCGCATTTTATGCACGATTTGGCGCTGATTCCGGTTAACGGTCGAGAATTTCTTTAGTTGGGCGAAGTATGTGGGGATATTTTGACTCTGTTACAGATTTGTAAACAAAAAGGGTCCCGCACTGCGGAACCCTTTCGTGTATTAATGCGGTTCGTACTTAGTAGCCGACGATGCCCTGCGGGAAGAAGAACATACACAGGACGACACACACGGCAAAAACGACGGCCATAATTACCGTCAGGCGATCGAGGTTCTGTTCCATGACGCCCGTGGCAGAGCTGGAGTTATACAGCGAGCTAGCGATTATATCCGAAACGCCGGTGCCCTTACCGGAATGCATCAGGACGAGAATCGTCAGCGCCACGGCAGAGACAGCCCAAACGACAAACAGCAGAATCTGGAACGGACCCATAGATAAGCTCCTTAATAGAACAATTCAAACTCCAGTACTGTACCACAACCCCCGACACTCCCCCACCTGCCATTTGGGGACGGGGTAGAAATGGCAGAAATAGCTCTTGATTTTCATCTATTAAAGTGATTTGAGAGCATTTTGAACGACATAACGTCCAAGCCCTGTAAGACGAACTATTTGTCGTTCACTAAACCCAGCCCCATACAGCCTGCGAACAGCATCGGCACGTTCAAATGGGCCGGGAAGTCCCATAACATCGCAGACATCCATGCCGTCCAAGACTCCCCTGGCTTTACGTTTTTGCTCAAATACCGTCATTGAGCGACCCGAATTCAAAACATAGGTATCCTTGCGACCCGACTTGCTAAAGGATTCAAAATTCCCTTGTCCGCCGATTAGGCTGAACAGAACATTTCGGTCCAAATGACCGCCTTCACCAAGATATGCTTGATAGCTACTCCATGGATAGTTTTCCGGACGGCAGCCGAGCTCGATAGGATTGTCGTGAATGTAACGAATCGCCTGCATAAAGTAATCGTTAGATTCGATTGGCTTACTTTTATACCGGTCCTGAAATACGGGGCCGCAGCGACCGGTCACCTTGTTGAAAAACTGACCATAGAGGGTTCCTACATAGTGAACGACTTCCCACATATGGTCCTCACGATCCGAAAGCAGCATGTGCACATGATTGTCCATGAGGCACCAAGCACATAACGATGCCTTGTACTGCAAACATGCTTCACCCGTAACGGACAAAAAGAACCTGCGCTGATAGTCCTCTTCGAATAGATACTGCTTGCCGCAGCCTCTCATCATCACGTGGTAATAGCCGTAGGGGGACTTAGCTCTCGCCTGTCTTGTCATTGTTGCGCCTCGCAATCCGCATGCTTTTATGCTGCAGACTCTACCCAGCTAGACGTTAAAGCATAATCGGCAACAGAGGATACTTAGCCAGCGGCAAACCCTAACAGACAAACGGAATGTCAAGCTTTAGAGGAAAACTATTTCTACCATTTCTACCCCGTCCCCAAATGGCAGAAAAAGGGGGTTGCCCGAATATGGGCAACCCCCTTGCAAAGAAACGCTTGGAGCTTTCTCTTAGGCCTCGGTGGCGAGCACGCGACCCGTCATCTCGGCGGAAGGCTCAAGACCGGCCATGGTGAGCATGGTCGGAGCGATATCGGAAAGACGGCCGTCCTCGATACCGGTGAGCTTGGCCTTCTCATCAACGATGATGAACGGCACACGGTTGGTGGTGTGAGCCGTGAACGGATGCTTGGAACCGTCGGAAGCGATGTCAAACATGTGGTCGGCGTTGCCGTGGTCGGCGGTGAT
>JAIJJM010000610.1 GCA_022728415.1 Collinsella sp.
TACCCGACTTCCGAGAATAAAATGCAAAAGTGGTGCTAAGACACTCCGTCTTGAGTTGCCTCGAAGTCGAGCTTCGTGTTCAAAATTGCATCAACTTCGCTCTTTTTCAGGTAGTAGTTGCCCAGCGGCTGACCGCTCAGCCGCTCGAGTTCGTCGAGGAGCGAGGAAGAGCGTGACAGATTCACATACTTGCGCGGCGAGGCTTCCACTACCCTGAACCCGCGCGCAAACGCCACGATCTCTTCTGAGCTGTACCTGTTGCCGAGCACCTTCACCTGTAAAAGGCGCAGCAGTAGCACCGCGATATAGCACACGAGGAAGTGCCCTTTGATGCTGTTTGGTTTCTGCAAGTACACCGGTCGTGCGTCCAGCTGCGACTTCATCACGCGGAACGATTCCTCGATGCGCCACAGATTGTGGTACGCATCGTAGATTTCACTTGCCGGCATATTGACCTCTGAGGTCACAATCATGCTGTAGCCTGCGAGCGACCGCGCCCGCTCGATTGCCTCGCGGTTGAGCGAGCAGGCTACCTGCATGCCGTCGGGTACCTCGCCGTCGGCGTCGACTGCGGTGAAGGTCACGTATCTGGCGCTGTCGCCGTACTCGGACTTCTTCGCCGCGGCAAGGCGCAATGACCTCGCCTTCTCAATCTGCCGGTTTATCTCGGCGAGCTGCTTTTTGGCGAGCTTGGGGCTGTAGGTGGCCACGCGCTTCTCGGGCAGCGCCACCGCTCTTTTCTTGCCGTTCTCGCTGTTGACCTTGTACTCGAAGTCGCCGACGACCTTCTTGTAGCTGTAGCGCGCTTGGCCGTCGACCCCTGCGACATCGACCCAGCCCTCGTCGGAGAGGACCCATGCGAGCTCCGCTCTTGGCAATTGCTTGACGGACTTGGAGAAGATGTAGCCGTCTCCCGACAGCACGGCATCGGCGACGTTGTCCGCGCAGTTCAAGCCTTTGTCGGCCACGCGTACGACCTTGCCGGTCACGCCCGCGCGCCGTCTCATCTCGTCGATCGCCCGCTTCAGGACGGGCTTTTCGCTTTCGTTGCCGGGGTATATTCTCATACCTAAGGGCACGCAGTCAGCGTCGAGCAAGAGGCCCATGCCGACGATCGGATCGGCCCTCCTCTCCTTGGATGGCCCCTTGCGGCGAAGCTCGTCTTCGCGGTCGATCTCGAAGTAGAAGTTCGTGCAGTCGAAGTACGTACGCGAGGTTTCGCGCGGCCACACGTCGGCGATGGCATGGTTGTAGGCCTCGATGACCTTGGGATACTCGGCTCCTAGAAACCCCATGCCGTCGTAGAGCTGGTCGAGGGAGAAGCCTTCGCTGCCGAACATGGAGGGCAGTACGTCGTGGAAGGTCCTTCGCTTGGAGCAAGGGGCGCACAGGCGCGCGTAGACGAGCTCGGAGAGCAGGTCTGAAACGGAAAAGCGCAGCCCGCCTGCAAGCTGCAGGTACCTCAGGTCGCCGAGCGCGCCCAGGCGCGCGTCAAGCGCTTTGAAGGGGAAGTGGCCGAGCATGCGCTCGGGGGTGGACCCGCCGACGCGCCTTGCCCGCTCCTCGATTTTTCTTGCTCTGCGCTCGGCATTCATTGAATCTACCTTGGCTTTGAAGTGCGCGACGGGGTCGGCGATACCGGCTTGCCTGATCTCATGCTCATAGCCCAAAGCCTCGACTGAGCGGTGTGCCGTCTGCCTCCTGGCGGGGTCGTAGAAGCTCTCGTAGATCTGGAGGTAGAGCCCTTTCTTGTTGGTCGATTTCTTCAGGAAGTACGCCATGTTGCCCCCATGTTCGTCGTAGCACCATAGCACCATTTTACAATGATAACAAGAAGAACTTTGTCAAATCCGCCCCAAAACGCAAAAAACCAGCCCGGCGGCTGGCTTCGAGGTGAAAAGGTGGTCTCTGGTTCTAAAGAGTTCTGGTGCTAAATCCTAAAGACGGG
>JAIJJM010000018.1 GCA_022728415.1 Collinsella sp.
GATACCGAAACCGGGAACGCTTTAAACTGGGAGTTATGTTCCACTATGGGAAACTGAATATGGCGTACTGAGTCTTCCCACCATGATCGGGGAAGACCCATATGCATACAGCAATAGAAAAGGGAGATGAGAACATGATCCGCATTGAAATTCTTTTCGACCGCCAGAGCACAAAAAACCTCAAATCAGGCACACTTCAGGCGCTACAGAATGAAATCGAACAACGTCTGAAACCACACTACCCGGAAATCTGGCTGCGTATAGACCAGGGCAGCGCCCCGTCTGTATCTGTCACAGGAGCCCGCAACGACAAGGATAAAGAACGTATCCTGTCTCTGCTGGAAGAAATCTGGCAGGACGACAGCTGGCTGCCTGCAGCATGAGTACCGTTTATCACCGTCCGGCTGACCCTTCAGGCGATGACAGTTACGTGCGACCGTTGTTTGCCGATCGTTGCCAGGCCGGTTTTCCTTCGCCTGCCACTGATTATGCTGAGCAGGAACTGGATCTGAACAGCTATTGCATCAGCAGACCTGCAGCCACCTTCTTTCTGCGCGCCAGCGGTGAATCGATGAACCAGGCTGGCGTGCAGAATGGTGATCTGCTGGTAGTGGACAGGGCCGAAAAACCACAACACGGGGACATCGTTATCGCTGAGATCGACGGTGAGTTCACCGTCAAACGACTGCTGTTGCGCCCACGCCCGGCACTGGAGCCGGTTTCAGACAGCCCGGAGTTCCGCACACTGTATCCGGAAAACATCTGTATTTTTGGTGTTGTCACTCACGTGATACACAGGACGCGGGAGTTACGCTGATGTTTGCACTGGCTGATATCAACAGTTTCTACGCCTCATGTGAAAAAGTTTTCCGCCCGGACCTTCGCAACGAACCGGTCATCGTACTCAGCAATAACGATGGCTGTGTGATCGCGCGCAGCCCGGAGGCAAAAGCCCTTGGCATCAGAATGGGGCAGCCCTGGTTTCAGGTGAGACAGATGCGCCTGGAGAAGAAAATACATGTATTTTCCAGCAATTATGCGCTGTACCACAGCATGAGCCAACGGGTTATGGCTGTTCTGGAGTCGCTTTCTCCCGCAGTTGAGCCCTACTCAATTGATGAAATGTTCATTGATTTGCGGGGGATAAATCATTGCATCTCTCCGGAGTTTTTTGGTCATCAGCTCAGGGAACAGATAAAAAGCTGGACAGGACTCACCATGGGGGTGGGCATTGCGCCCACAAAAACGCTGGCTAAAAGTGCACAGTGGGCAACAAAGCAATGGCCACAGTTTTCCGGTGTGGTCGCGCTGACGGCAGAAAACCGTAATCGGATCTTGAAGCTACTGGGGCTGCAGCCAGTTGGTGAGGTATGGGGAGTAGGACGCAGACTGACGGAAAAGCTGAATGCGCTGGGTATTAACACAGCACTGCAGCTGGCGCAGGCTAACACGGCATTCATCCGGAAAAACTTCAGCGTCATTCTTGAGCGTACGGTACGCGAACTCAACGGCGAGTCCTGCATATCCCTGGAAGAAGCACCACCGGCAAAACAGCAGATTGTCTGTAGTCGCAGTTTTGGTGAACGAATCACAGACAAAGATGCCATGCACCAGGCTGTTGTTCAGTATGCAGAGCGGGCCGCAGAGAAACTACGTGGGGAGCGTCAGTATTGCCGGCAGGTGACGACATTTGTACGGACATCCCCCTTTGCAGTAAAAGAACCCTGTTACAGCAATGCCGCTGTGGAAAAGCTTCCATTGCCCACACAGGACAGCCGGGACATTATTACCGCCGCATGCAGAGCGTTAAACCATGTCTGGCGTGAAGGGTACCGCTATATGAAGGCAGGTGTCATGCTGGCTGATTTCACACCATCGGGTATAGCGCAGCCGGGATTATTTGATGAAATCCAGCCTCGTAAAAACAGTGAAAAGTTAATGAAAACACTCGATGAACTGAACCAGTCGGGAAAAGGGAAAGTGTGGTTTGCGGGGCGAGGAACCGCCCCTGAATGGCAAATGAAACGGGAAATGTTGAGTCAGTGTTATACAACTAAATGGCGAGATATTCCCCTGGCCAGGCTGGGTTAGTTCAGTCATCTCCGAACATATTTTCAGCGTTTCTTCTGGTCTGGTCTTCACCGTCATTTCTCGACAGACTCTGCTCTGTAAGAGGAGTACTGCAATCCACAGACGTATGGAGACCAGATTGTTTTTCCAGTAATTCAAGCAATTTCTTTTCAACCGAAAAAGCACCTGGTATTACGCTGGATATCACCTTATTAATATCATCCAGAGTCGTATTTTCTGTCAGTAACTCCGATATCAGCAAAGGAAGACGTTTATCTATAGCTGCAAACGCCGCACCAGTAACTAACATCGCGCGCATGAAACGTCCCCGCTCCTTCAGTTTTTCATTTGCAATGAGCTCATCTGCTATCTTATCTCCTGTCCGTTCATCCGGGAAAAGTTCAAATGAGCAGCGTCTGGATTTATTTTCATCACTCATTAGTCACACCACCTTTCATTT
Source organism: Collinsella sp. (assembly GCA_022728415.1). The sequence continues at coordinate 2,531 of JAIJJM010000018.1, forward strand.
TTATCATTCCCATGACTAAATCAAACTGCGGGGATGAGCTCAGATAAAAGCGCTCATCAGGAACCTTAGTCAGGTTCTTCACAGCCTCGGCCACAATTTCAGCCCCACCACCAACACACATTACATGTGTATAGTCGGTGAAACGGCTGATGACATCATTAACTCGTTTAATAAGCAACTTCTGCCGTTCATTGATAACATTAATGATAGACTCACGCTGTTCAGCATTATAAATGCGACGGGAAAGGTAGTCAGGTTCATTACGGTGCACAATGATATTGTCAGCCTGGAATGAGCTCACTCTTGTATTAGCATGTACAGCCATCTGTTCCTTAACCCCGGATGTAATCAGGGACACGCCGATATTCGGATCACACCAGGTTTTTGTAATCCCTGTCATTTTGCTACGAACATGCGACACATCAAGAGTTGTACCACCGAGATCTACGATCAAAAGGGATTCATCATCCTCAAGCCCCGCAAGAACACTGAAACCAGCGGGAATACTTTCAGGAAGAACGGAAACACTGCGAATAACAAATGCATCACTCCCCTGCACCCGTACTTCACGCATCACATTTTTTTTCTTTCTTTCAATGTTTTGCTTATTTTTCTGATTGTTGGCGTCAAGGTATTCAGAGATCGGCAATGTGACGATGACATCAACAGGCTGCGCTTTCAGGCCGGTCTGCTGTAGCGCATGCTGAATGGCCACAACATTCACATCACTGTACTGATAGCGTGTTTCAGTCGTTACGACAGCATCAGCACTTAATGGATCAAATGAAAACTTCTCGCCGTCGATCTCGTAATTAGCCGGGGCAGCATCATCCAGTAAACTAAAAGACCATTCCGGTTTAAAGCTGTTAGGGCTGATTAACGTTTTCACGTCACCATCCTCCAACCAGGCAAGTTTAATGTTGGTAGAACCATCATCAATAAAGATTTTCATAACCAGTCTCCGTTGCTCATAAACAAATAGAAAAAACAAACATGCTTCATACATGCAATGTATGTTCAATTATAATGAAAAAATGGCCTTTCTGAAAGGACAAATGCAACATAAAAACACGATAAATTGCATGTATATTGTACACACAACTTTAAGACCAAAGGAAATCATAGATACAAAAACATTATGAAGATTATATGTGATACATAAATGCAATATAAAAACATCTTTGACATCACGGTTCAGGTTAAGGGAAAAGGAATGAAATGGTGAACTGAGAGGAAAGGAAAGCGGTGACGAATCATGTCACCATAAACAGAAAGATGTCTAATGGGGACTCTTTAGGTACGTGAAGAATCCCCATAACGCATTTAAAAGACACATATCAGATACCCTTAAGGTATCCGATAGTTTATTGACCTATTGCACCATCACGTTCAAGCTTCTCTCTTATAGCCTCAATAATATATGAGCTAAAATCCAGAGATGTTTTACTGGTCGCTTTAAGTTCCGCATGAGCTTCAAAATACGACAGCGGTATGGCCTTAAGATTCTTAGCCTTCGTCCTGGCAGCCACGGGACGACCTGAAACTTCCTCTGTACCTTCATTTGGCTGAGACGGGGCTGTTGCTGTTACGGCAGAAGAAGAAGTTTGTAATCTGGCAGAATCCACCAGGTTTTTCAGTTTTTCAGCCTGTGCACTAAATTTCGCTTTGCTCATGAGATAACCCAGGATGTTTGTTAGATACTTAAAAGATATCCATTAAAAGCCCAAAGGATACTATATGGATACCCAATAGACACACCTTACTGTTTGTTATTTTCAATCAGATGATTGATTTCTTCGATCAGGGCAATAACTTCCTTACCTCCTGCCGAATAGCGCCCATGAACAGACTCAGTGATTCCCATCCCAGTCTCAATGACATCCTCAAATTCTGCACGAGCAGAAATGCGGCTCTTCATCAGCTTCAGATGTTTGAACGATGGCAGGATTGCATCAAGCTTAGGGAATTTCTTCTTGTTAGGATTAACTTTACAGAGATACAGGTGAGCAGTTATATCGGTCCCCATGATAGAGCTGATTTCGTCCAGTACCCCATCAAAATGCATCAAACCAATACGTTCAGTCAGGGAGTCTTTTGAAGGAACAATAACGCAGTCTGCAAAGGCAATCGCAGTACGGGTAAGATCTGAGTCAAATCCCCCACAGTCAATAAGTAACGTCTTATCGCTGTTCTTGTAGGGAGTCATAATTTCGATTAACTCATCCACTGTTTTGGGTACTTTCACGGAAATTTCTTTTCCTTCAGGTCTCAGCCCCAGAATGATAGAAAGCCCGGTATGAGTATCCAGATCAACTGTATCAGACTTCATTTCACCAACAATGTTTACGGATGAAGTTGTCTTACCCACACCACCTTTGGGATGCGTATTAGCAATAACAGGCATAGTGTATCTCCAGAATCCACATGTAATACCCATAAAGACCCCCCTAAGACACCTTTCGGATATCCAAGAGGTACACAATAGATGTTTTTTTACTCTATACCGGTCCTGCATGTCAACTGAATATGAAATACCGATTATATATCCATGAGATATCCGAAAGGGATTTAAAAAAGTCAGAGCTTATGGAATTCTTTTGAGCATAGACACCGCATCGGACTCAGGCATCGAAAACTGCACCCGGTGCCGTGCAGCCACATCCAGTGCAAACACCTTCGTGTAGACCTCTGTTGAGCTGATGGACTTATGCCCCATCAGGCTCTGCAGGACCTTCAGCGGTATACCGGCATACAGCATGTGCATCGCATAGGAATGGCGGAACGTATGTGGCGTGACCGGGACAGAGAACGTCACACCGTCAGCGGCAGCGGCGGTAACCGCCTCCCCAATCCAGGTCCTGACCGTTCTGTCCGTCACTTCCCAGATCCGCGCTTTCTCTGTCCTGCCTGTTCGTTTATTACGCCGTTCCATGGGGATTTTCAGTGTGGCCACCATCGTCTGCAGCTGGCTGACGAACCAGGCGTCGGAGAGCGGAACCAGCCGGTGAGTCTGCTGACCGGCGGGCATTCTTCCTGCCGTCCTGGCGGCTTTTTCCGTCCGTTGTTTCAGGGTCGCAAGCTGCACAAACGGATACGGAGGCGCAAGCGAAAAATCCCCCCTTGTCAGCGCCAGCGCTTCGTTAATTCGCGCGCCCGTGTTCCAGAGCGTCGCCAGCAGCATCTTGCGGTGAAGATCCGGCACGTAGTGGAGCAGGGCGCTGACTTCCGGCGCCAGCAGGTATTTCGGGAGTTCGTCCTGAACGAGAGCCATCTGGCGAAGTGCCAGCGCTGCTGGGTAGTCTATGGCGACAGGTAATGATGTGTTGCTTACTGGTATACAGTTAGCGGGAAGCGAAGTCATCGACATATCCCTCAGTGAAGACGCTTATGGATGGTGTCGCTGCGGTAATTTCAGAATATGCCATCATCCGTCCTGTATAGTGCATCTTCCTGCAGAAGGGTTTCAGCCGCCACGGTAATAAATGCTCGTACCGTGCAGATAGCATTCTGCACACTCCCCGAACTGATATACACGGGTTCAAGAGATTCGGTAACTCCATTACGGTGTACCAGTGCGTTTCGGGTCTTGATTACACCCTTAATCTCCTCCAATGGCCACTCATGTGGCGTTGTCAGCATCCTTGAAAAATACCGACCTATCACTTTGTGGCTCTGAAATGTCTTCTTCGCTACAAGAGACTGAGCTCGCCAGGTATAAACCTTCTCAGGAGTGTCTTTATCCGGCTCCTGCTCGACCCATTTGGAAGCAAGTAATTTTCTTCTGTCTTCCTTATTAGGAACCAACGAATCAGCCTCGTGCAGGAACTTCTGTAAATGCGGGGGATGACTAAGAAGTGCTCTTGCGCTGTACATCAGAAAGCTGTCCAGTACACTCACGCAATGAACGTAAGCCATCCGCTCTACGATCCTGGGTTGGTTGAACTGCATCAGGCTCTCTAACTCATCCAGTTCAGCCTTTGCATCCTGCAGGCGGTCAGGAATACTGGCAAGCGAAGCCTCAAAATATTGCTGCTCAGCCGCCTCTTCCATCCAGTCCTGAAACCAGCTGTATTCCTGCGCTGCCGCATCCCATTCAGGAGTTCCTTCCTCAGCATCCGGATAATTTTCCGCAATCCATTCGTCACGCCGTTCCTCCTGCATTTCAAACAGCAGTTCTTTCATACTTCCCATTTAAACCTCGCCATCAATGATGTAATCCCGCCATCAATTACTCCTCTGACCTTCAGGGGGCGATAATGTAATAGCCTTTAAAATAGTCATCTATCTGACAGGATTGCCAGGGCGGAGCACAATGTTGGAACAGCGGTTTTTTGTAGTCACCAACCAGTTGCCATGAGTCCGAGTTATCCATTCGTTCTGCAACCATTCTTCCGTTACGTTTCAGGATTTTTGGCGATTTCCAGTTATGTCTGGCGTTAATCATTTCTGTTGGCGTTGCGTATGCCGCTCCTGAATACAGCCATAGCTCTTTATGGCCATATACATCCTCAAGCTCCCGGACCACATCGTAAAATGATCTAAATGTTGGTTTACCCATACCTCGCCTCAAAAATAGTATCCGGTTCAATAGTCACGCAGAGTAATGATGACGCGCAGCACAACCCTGCTTCTGTCACGCGGATGATTTTCCCATGACGTCATCATTTCAAGGGTGATAATAAGCAGCCACATAACCACGCCGTTAAATTACCGGAGAGCCGTTTTCGTCAGATCCGACTTTCCTGAATATCACAACTTTCCGGAAGTGTACCACGCTGAGGAAATAATCATATCGCTGTTTTCCGCCCCTGCGCGGCGCATCAAAGGTCAGGGAAATAACACAACATATAGTGTCATTAGCAGCTGAACGAAATACCACAGTTGTGCTTACAGGAGGTGGCGTTGTGTGGGGGGAGAGGAAGATCCTGAACCACCAGAAACCGGATCTGACCAGGAAAAGAGAAAGAGTGTATGTAAGTTCTGTACTGTATGTATGGTATGTATGAATTGTATTGTATGTATTGTGTATTTTTCATACCGGGCATACGATGGCGCCATTCCCTGAGAAACCGGAGCCAGACCATGACATCCCTCTCCCCGGACACCGTCCGCCGCATTGAAGACGCCGCCGCCGCCCTGATCGCCGCCGGCACCCCGAACCCGACCAACGAGCAGGTCCGTCAGCACCTCGGCGGCGGCTCCCTGTCCCACATCTCCCCGGTGATGCGCGCGTTCCGCGCCCGCCAGCGCGAGCAGGCCACGCCCCTGCCGCCGGAGCTGGCGCAGCTGCTGACCGGCCAGCTGGGGCTGCTGTGGCAGGCGGCCGTGAAACAGGCTGAAGCCGGGGCCCTGGCGGCGCGCGAGCAGGCCGACGACGACATTGCCCGGGCCGACAAGGAGCGGGATGAGGCGCTGGCGAACGTGGCCGCGCTGGAAAGCGAGCTGGCGGTGCTGCGCGAGGTGGTGGCCGAACGTGACCGCCTGCTGCAGGAGGTACGCGAGCTGCGCGCGGAGGCGCTGCCGCTGCGCGAGCAGGTGGCCCGCCTGACCGCCACCGGCGAACACCTGGCGGCGCAGCTGCAGGACACGAAGGCGGAGCTGAAGGAAGCCCGGGAGGACGGCCGCCAGCTTCAGACCGAACTGCTGGCTCTGGCCCGCCAGGACGGGAAGGTGAAGAAATGAGACAGGAAAGAGTATTACGTATAAAGGCATTTCGACGGGCACTGGAGCTTGGTGGCGGTGAACGGGCTGACGGGTGTCGTCATTTTCCCCGCTGGAAAACGGAACTGAGGAATTTCCCGCACAGCAGCTGCGACTTAGCCAGCAATACTCTGGCGTACTACCTCAAGGAACGAGAGAGATGCCATCCGTGCATCATTTTTATGGAAGGGAACGCTGGCTTTCATGAAGCGGAAAACTCAACAGTTCACGGGCATGTCATCGTATTGCTGGACGGAGAGTACATCGATTTGACGCTGGATCAATTCGACGAATATCCGGACTACATTCCTTACGAACCTGTCGAATCTGACGGGCAGATTGGTAAGCTGTTGCGTAATATCATGAAGCATGAGGACCCGGTAAAAACCCGCCAGATTGATCTCGATGGTGGCGAAGAGCTGTATGCCTGGTTACGCGATACCGCCGACGAAGTGCTGGCAGCAGATCCGGAATGGCAGGCCCGGGAACGGTCGATAGAAGAAGCAAGGGAAGCCGCTATTACGGTGTTCCCGTTTCTGTCTGACGTGCAAAAAACTGAGTGCGAACAGGGCCCGGACAGTCAGGAGGCTGCCAGATGAAGATTTATCATTACACTGACCTGAACGGCCTGAAGGGCATCATCGAATCAGGCTCACTGTGGGCGACGCACTTTTCCTTTCTCAATGACAGTAATGAGCTGAGTCACGGCATGAACTGCCTTGAGAATGCCCTGCAGTACCTGAGGGACGACTTTAACCCGAAAACCCTTAAGTTCATCGAACAGGCACTGACGCACTTCAGAATGCACCGGGCAGCTCACGTCTATAACCTTTCGTTCTGTCTCGAACCCGACCTGTTAAGCCAGTGGCGGGGTTATGGGAGCTCTCAGGGCGTGTGCCTGGAATTTGATGATGAAGAGCTGCTTGCCTCGCTGGAATTAACTCATTATCAGGTGTTTAAAAACCGGGTACTCTATACCAAAGAGGATTCCACGGTTGAAGCCCGGAACGAAATCCTCGCCTTCTTTCGTCAGCCACATGTTCAGGCGGCAATAAATGCAGATGTAATGCATGAGATGATTCAGGCAACCAGACTGGCACACAGCCTGCCGCCTTTTTTCAAGAATGACGGTTTCAAAGAGGAGCAGGAGTTCAGGATGGTAATCCTTCCGGACAGCCCTTTTGAGGGTGTCAATTTTCGTGTCAATGACAGCGGTCTGGTACCATATCTGATCATTAAAGCAAAAGACAAGCTGCCACTGACAAACGTCAGAATTGGTCCCCGCAGTAACAGAGCAATGATGATGGACGGGATTTCATTCCTGTTGCAGAGCAGGGGGTATACCAGTACACGGATTTCGTTTACTGAGACGCCGTTCCGGTAAATTCAGTTAAGAAGCACAAACTTCTAGGGATCAGTATGTTGAATAAAGTTTCACAAATTAATTTGGCCAAAATACTGGCTGAAAAATTTAACGAAGGTGACTGGCAGGAGCTGTTTGCTGTTACAGATTGTGAAGACGTTCCGGAAGGACTAAATCAATTCTACCGGCATGTTCACTGGGACAACCCTGAGCTGAAAGGGGTGGCCATCGCTGCCATAGAAAGCACTCTGGCCAGGGACGCTGATAATCTTTCTAAGATCTGGGCGCTGGATAATGTTCAACGCTTTATCAGCATTGCCAATACTGAGTTATTCAATGAAATAAAGAACATTGTGAATCAGAACGGGCAAAGAAATGTTTCGGCAGCACCAGTGAAAAATGTAAATGAAAACATTTACCAGGCCTTAGAAGATGCGGAAGTGTTGCTTAAAAATAATGGGCCACACCGGGCATATGATCGTGTTCATACAGCTCTTCATGCTTCATTAAGACAAATGTGTGCCAACCATGGAATTGCGACCAATAGTACAAATGATAATGTTCCAGGCTTGCTTTCCCTGATAACTGCACATCTCAAAGACCTGCCTGATGATGGAAGAAATGAAGATGTGTTTAAAATGTTGAGATCATCTGCCGCAATACTTCATGGGATCAATAACCTGCGTAACAATTACAGCATGGCCCATCCTACTGAAACTTTGCTGAATGAAGCCGATGCCCGTTTTGCCATAAATCTGGTTCGTTCCATCATGACTTATGTTGATGAGTTGCTTTAGTTTTAATAAAAATATGAGACTCACAGCGAACAGATAGAACTTCAACGAAGAAGTGAAGTACGGCCAGAATTTCGAGCTCTGGCCCTCCGGAAGATGCCGGACAGACGCATCATCCTGTCGCGGCCGCTTCCATTTTTGTGTGTACTCAACCTGCCGGATCAGGATGGCGGCAGGATTTGCACCCGATGTTCCAGCCGCCTTGCCTCTTCCTGATCCCGGTATTCCCTCGCCTTTTTCATCATTTCTGCCGTTGGCTCCTGCAGTTTGTCCAGAAACTCCTTAGATCGTTTAGCCACCGACTGAAGGGAGACACTGTCCGTCCTGCCGGTATTGCGATTGGTGTAAACCAGGCGGGAACAGATACCGCGCAATACGAACTGAAATCCAACCATATTGGGCATGATCTGCAGCTTTTGTTTACCGGTTTTGCAGTTATATCCCAGTTCGTCAAAGTGGGTCATCGCCCAGGACAACGCATCGGTAATCAATTCAATGTAACGGCGGTCCCCCAGGGTATGAACGCGCGCAAGCAGCTCACTGCAGACCTCACTGAACAGAGATGAGGACCTTCCATCATGGGCTTCGAGGCGGGCACGCCACGCTTTTTCAGCCAGTTCATTATCGAACAGGCTTGCCAGATTCAGTAGCAGCGGGTAACGAAAGGGGGTCCAGTAGGCAACCCTGGGCACTGCAGGATTCATCCCCTGATCGAAGAACGAAATAATGGCGTGATCCCGTTTAACGACCTGCCAGACATCAAACCGTATCCGGTGCTTCTTCTGCAGGACAAGCAGCGTATCAACCACCTCATCAAGGCGGTGCATGCCAAGCTCTGCGGCGTGCAGACGCTGTACTTGTCAACGCCACGATCTTTGACCGTCTTATATCGACAGAGTTATCCGGCATGGTGTCAATCCGTTCACAATTTTTCCATCGGAGCAGCCTACCACCGGTGATAACCAGACTTTGCCTGTAGTCTGTATACACAAACCCTGGCATTGAAACACGCATATGAGGTGTACTTCGGAATATGACCGTGCGCTCAGGAAGTACGGCAGATTCCGTCAAAAATTACCTGTAAAGACAGACTTCAGAAAAAACAGTGCTCGCCGCAGACCGGTGACCGGGCGAAGCCCGCGAACCGGCGAGGAAGCGCAATATATCTGTAGTTACAGTGAGCAGGTACGCCCTGAAGCCTTCATAATCGGTATGTGTACGTTGTTTTTCTGGAATGATTTATCCACATATCCGGAGGCCCGATCCAGTAAACAGATCCATGAATGATCAACAAAGGATCCATTAAAGATCCCCATATCGCTGCAAACCTTGTCACTCATGGGCCGGGACCACGATCACATAAGCTGTGGCATGTTACTGATAAACTGTAACAGGTTCATGATAAGCTGTATTCAGTAATCCATATACTGAAGTAAGTTAATGACATAAACTATGGTCAGTACGTCAGACTCAGTTGTTAAATACAGGCTGCAGGTTTTTATTCAGTCAGTTAGCGGAGTTCTGACACACGATTTTCTGTTTATTCTTTTACTGTCCACAGGCTGGAGGCTTTCTGGAAAACGAAAATTCAGACATCAAAAAACTGTTCGGCGAGGTGGATAAGTCGTCCGGTGAACTGGTGACACTGACACCAAACAATAACAACACCGTACAACCTGTGGCGCTGATGCGTCTGGGCGTTTTTGTACCGACCCTTAAATCACTGAAGAACAGTAAAAAAAATACACTGTCACGTACTGATGCCACGGAAGAGCTGACACGTCTTTCCCTGGCCCGTGCTGAGGGATTCGATAAGGTTGAGATCACTGGCCCCCGCCTGGATATGGATAACGATTTCAAGACCTGGGTGGGGATCATTCATTCCTTTGCCCGCCATAACGTGATTGGTGACAAAGTTGAACTGCCTTTTGTTGAGTTTGCAAAACTGTGTGGTATACCTTCAAGCCAGTCATCCCGCAGGCTACGTGAGCGCATCAGCCCTTCCCTGAAGCGCATTGCCGGTACCGTGATCTCGTTTTCCCGTACCGATGAGAAGCACACCCGGGAATACATCACCCATCTGGTACAGTCAGCCTACTACGATACTGAACGGGATATTGTTCAGTTACAGGCTGATCCCCGCCTTTTTGAACTGTACCAGTTTGACAGAAAGGTCCTTCTTCAGCTTAAGGCGATTAATGCCCTGAAGCGACGGGAGTCCGCCCAGGCACTTTACACCTTTATAGAGAGCCTGCCCCGGGATCCGGCACCGATATCGCTGGCGCGGCTGCGTGCACGCCTCAATCTGAAGTCTCCGGTATTTTCCCAGAACCAGACGGTCAGACGGGCAATGGAGCAGTTACGCGAGATTGGATATCTTGATTACACGGAGATCCAGCGGGGGCGAACAAAACTCTTCTGCATTCACTACCGGCGTCCCCGGTTAAAAGCACCGAATGATGAGAGTAAGGAAAATCCGTTGCCACCTTCACCTGCGGAAAAAGTTAGTCCGGAGATGGCGGAGAAGCTTGCCCTGCTTGAGAAACTGGGCATAACGCTGGATGACCTGGAAAAACTCTTCAAATCCCGCTGAACATAAACTGTAGTCAGTGAAGAGTGCTCCTTTACTGACTACAGCTTATATTATCAGGTACAGTGAGTGGTCTGCTCACTGCAGTTTATATTCAGTTTCCTGCAGTGCTGCCTGTGGCTGAGCTGCCATCTGCCTGTCCCTTACGTGAGTCACCCCGTAACCTGATGCTGAGGCATTGCTCCCTTCATAAAACATGACTTACTCACTACAGCTTATATACATGCTCCAGCTTATGTTATGTCTGTTCTGCTGACCACAGCTTATATAAGGAAGCGCGTATGCCGTCACCTCAGGGGAGGCAGTGTACGCAGGATCTCCGCAGCATCCCGCCCGTCACCGGTGAAAGGCACTGCCAGCGTGGCAGCCATATCCAGCGCAAACACTCTGGTATAAACCTCCATCGAACGTGGATCCCTGTGACCGACCAGTGCCTGGATGACTTTCCGGGGCTGGCGGTGATAGAGCATGTGCATGATATAGCTGTGCCGGAAGGTATGTGGTGTGACCGGAATCGAAAAGTGTACCCCGTCAGCTTCGGCCCGTCTGACAGCCTGCTTCAGCCAGTTGCGCATGGTTTCGTCGGTCACGGCCCATAATGGTTCACGACGACGGGGCCGGGTGGTGATCATCCAGCTTTCCATCTGCCTGACATAGCTTATATCTGTCAGCGGAACCAGGCGCACTTCATCTTTTGGCGGGCGTCCGCGTCGCGCACGCACTTTTTCGGACAGGATCTGCACAAACGGTCTTACTCCATCCAGGTCAAATGATTCCGGTGTCAGCATCCGGGCTTCGCCAATACGCATTCCGGTATTCCAGAGGGTGGCGAACAGCATATGGTGACGCTGATCCGGCATATAGAAAAGAAGGGCACTCACTTCCGGGGCCAGCAGGTAGGCCGGTGTGGCCCCCGTGGAAGTGGCCATTCTTCTCAGGGAGAGCGCTGTTGCAAAATCCACCCCCGGCGCAATGGGTAACAGGGAGACGCGTTCTGGTGAATTCAGCAGGGGAATGACATTGTTCATGAGTTATTTTTCACGTAGCACACGCACTGTTTATGGATGGGTCTTCCCCTGTTGTGGTGGGTGGTACATAATTGAGTGATTTTCAAACACCACACAGTACCTTTATGGTGTCTCTTTTTACATGAGAGGGAATTC
>JAIJJM010000611.1 GCA_022728415.1 Collinsella sp.
ATTCTGGAAATCACCCCGGAACGCGTGATCGACTTTAGCGGTAATTACGAAGATTATCTGCGTAGTAAAGGGATCGACGGTTAATTTCCCGCCGTCTTTCATGCGGCAGATGCATTGGCTTCACCTGTTCACCCCGGTCACTTACTTATTTAAGCTCCCGGGGTTTACAGGTTTGCTGCCTTCCTGCAGCGTGAAATACTGAGGTAAAGGATTCGATGGCTGGACCGGGTAAGGCGCAGTCGCCTCCCGGCCCCGGTAATGATTTAACGCATCCATTCACTCCCTTCAACACCATTGACCAGCAGCGTGCGTTTTTCTTCCACTGGTAATGACACTTTCAGTGCACTCCATGCAGGTCGATAATCCCCGCGCGCGTTGACTTTCAGGTTGATGGTCGCCCCATCGCAAACCATTTCCCATTCCACCCAAAGCGCATTACCAGTTTGGTAGCCCCAGCTTTCGCCATCGTCTTCAAACAGCAGGCCGGACGTTGTGCCCACACCTTTCAGCGGGAACAGTTTCAGTTCGCGGGTATCGTCTTGTTCTGCGCTCACATAGGTGATGCGTTTGCTGAGCGGTAGACCAGCCCCGGCACGCACCATCAGCGGCAGTTTCTCCAGCGGTGCGTCGAGGGTGATCCACTGACCGCCACTGAACCATTCGCCGTTGTAGAAATCGTACCAGCCAGTTTCGTTATCTGGCAGCCATACACGGCGCTGGCGCTCGCCTTGCTCTACGACGCTGGCAACCAAAATATCGCGACCAAGCAGGAAGTCATCACACTCTTCAAAAGTCTGAACGTCGTGCTCGTGGTCAAGGAAAGTCGGACGTAGCATTGGTTCATCATCGGCGTATGCCTGCCACATCAGGGTATAAAAGTAGGGCAGCAGGCGATAGCGCAACTCAATAGCGCTGCGGATCGCCGGAGTGACGCCCGGATACATCCACGGTTCGTTTACGGTATGGTCATCGTTCCATGAGTGAATCGTAAAGCGCGGATGCATCACGCCGTTTTGTACCCAGCGTACAAACAGTTCCGGGTCCGGCTTATCACCGGAGAAACCGCCGACGTCGTGACCGAGGTTATACAGCCCGGAGAGGCTCATCCCCAGACCCATGCGGGTGTTGTAGCGCAGAGTGTCCCAGCTAGTGCGGTTATCGCCACTCCAGGTCTGCACGTAGCGCTGCATTCCCGCGCAGCCGGAGCGGGAGATCAAGTACGGACGTTTTTCCGGAGCGAAACGCTGCTGGGCTTCCATCGAGGCTCGCATCATCAGCAGTGGCATCACTGGGCGAATATGTTTGATCGCGATCGTCTGACCAAAGCCGTGACAGCGTGCTTCACCGTCCCATACTTCGAATTCGTTGTTGTCGTTCCAGGTGGAGTCGATACCCATCTCCAGAAGCTGTGTGGTCACGCCTTCCTGCCACCACTGGATGGTCTGCGGATTAGTAAAGTCGAGGTTAGAACCTTCGTCATCCCAGAAGCTGGAACGTTCTGGTTCATCTGTTTCTGAATCACGGATGAATAGTCCTCTTTCTGCCACTTCGTTATAGCGTGGGTGATCCTGCAACAGGCACGGCTTGATATTGGCGGCCAGGTGCAAACCAGCATTGTGAAATGCCTGGCTCATCACTTTCGGCTGCGGCACTTTTTCGTAGTTCCAGTTGAACACATAGCGTTTGCCGTTAATTGAGGTATAACCGGATGAGAGCTGGAACGAATCGCAGGGAATTGCATGTTCTTCACACAGGCGGATAAAGTTCATCAACTGATTTTGTGCGTCCGGCGCATCGGTGTAGTGCATAGTTGAACCGCTGTAGCCCAGGCTCCATTTCGGTCCGAACAGGGTTTTGCCGGTCAGGCGTACGAAGGCTTTGGTGATATCAAGTACGCGTTCGCCGGTAAACAGGTAGTAGTCGATATCACCCGCTTCCGCCTGCCAG
>JAIJJM010000612.1 GCA_022728415.1 Collinsella sp.
CTTCATGAGATGGAAACGCGGCCCCGATACCCCCGCCTTGCCGAACATGTAGACGCCCGCCTCGGTAGACGGGGCGGCGAAGTCGGTCGCCGCAACTCTGACAAGGGGCTTGAAAAGATTGTGCAGCAGGGTCTCCTTTTTGCTGTTCGAAACTGTACCCGTGTTGCTTGACCTGAATATGGTTCTGGACACGCCTCCGAATCTCATGGCGAGCAAATCAAGACAGGAAAGGCTGTGCTGAGACGACCTGACAGCACAGCAATAACCGCCGTCCCGGGCTATCTGCATGAGCCGCTTGAACGAAGCGACTGGCCCGGCCTCGGTCTTCTTGACTGTGTGCACAATTCTGCCGCCCATCGACTCGATTTCGGCGTCGTAAAAGCCCGGCACGTCGGACGACACACAGAAGTCGAGCTGATAGCGCGACTTGTCCAAAGCCCGGTAATACTTCATGAATACCGTCTCGGCCCCGCCGGTGTCCATCGAGGTCACGATATAGAGGGCCTTCTTCATTGGACGATCACCGCATCGGATTTCTCGATCAGCTTCTGCAGCGCCTTTTTAGCAATCGCCTTCCTGCGGTTGGCCGGAGATTCCTGATAGCGCTCGTATACCTCGGCCTTCACCGCGAACCTTGCGTCGCCTGAAAGATCCGCCATTGCGCGGAGCTGCGCTATATGAAGATGATGGTAGGCGGGAGAGGCGATACGCTTTTCCATGTCGTAATAAGACCAGAAGCCGGCGTCGTAGTCATCCAAATGGCAAGCCAACGTCTCCGCAGAGTGCTTGAATGGCCCGGCGAAGCGCGCGTCGACCAACGATGCGTCATAGAGACCGAAAAGGCTAAACACCCAACCGTTCATGACACTGCGCCTGGGGCGTTGAGGGTACTCCTCCAGGAACAGTTCTCCCCCGTCATGCGATGACACGCCGCCATTGTCCATGTCGATAAGCATGAACTCGGCAGCTTTCAGAGCCGTAACTCTATAGCACTCGTCCCCGAAAGCCGCATGGGCCCTCAGCAGCATCGAGCACCCCTCGCCTTGGGCCATCGAGGAGACGGAGTACTTAGCGCTGCCTATCGGACCAAATGCGTCCCAAGAGCCGTCATCCCGCTGGGCGCCGATCGCCCAATCCGAGCATACCCTTAGTGCGTCGAGAAAGCGCTCAACTTCATCCGACCTGAGAATGCTCAAGTCGTAACAGCCCAAACCGTATTGGAAAATGGCGATGGGGAAATGCACCCGCGCCCCACCGGCGATGACGCTAACAGGGACACCGCGCTCGTCGAGCAGAGTACTGCCAGTGACCTTGCCGGTCAAATCGTTGTAGTACCCGGACAACTGTCCGACATTATAGGCCCTGCCCAAGCTCTGCTCTACGGCCACAGCCGTCTTGCCAGTGAGCATTTTGCTCCACCTTTTGAGCATGGTCATCTTCTGCGCAATATAGCCCATCATTCACCTTCGTTTCTGTAATCGACTCCGAGCGAGCGCACAAGCCCCTCCACGTTGGCCTCCAAACGGAAGTCCCTCTCCCAAACGGCCCTTGCAGCGCGCCTCATAGAAGACCCTTCGGCCTTGCCCAAAAAGACGAATCGCTTTATGGCCGCGGCGACATCTTCCGGTCCACAGTCGCTAGGAAGGAGAAAGCCGTTGACGCCATCGCTTACTATCTCGTGGGTTCCGCCAACGTCCGTGGCGATGACGGGAATGCCGAATCCGCAGGCCTCCATGATCGAAAGCGGCAGGCCCTCGCTTGACGAGACGTTCACGAAGACGTCGAAATGCTTCGCTGCGTACTCCCCCAAAAGCGCGTCGTTCGGCAAAGCCCCCGCGAACTTCGCGGTGGAGCGCGTCAGCAACGAGCAGGCGGCCCTCGCCTCCTCGAGCTGTGGGCCGTCGCCGTAATGGGTCCATTCGACGCGAAGCCCTTCGGCATCAAGAA
>JAIJJM010000613.1 GCA_022728415.1 Collinsella sp.
CCACCAGGCATTAAAAAACGTCACGAAAAGCGATGTTTGAGCGCCCTGACCACATTGGGCGGAACAAAATTAGAGACATCGCTACCGAGCGAGGCAATCTGGCGAACCACCGAGCTCGAGATATAGCCGTACTGCGGCGCGCTCATGACAAAGATGGACTCCAGCTCGTTATCCAGGCGGTAGTTGAGGTCGGCCTGTTGCAACTCGTACTCAAAGTCGGTCATGGCACGCAGGCCCTTGACCACAGCCCCTGCTCCCTGTTCGCGGGCAAAATCGACCAAGAGGCCGGTGAAGGGCAGCACCTCGACGCCGTCAATATCACCGAGCGCTTCACGGGCCAGCGCCACGCGCTCATCGAGCATAAACGTGGTGCCGACGCCGTTTTTGCCCTGCGACTCGGCAACGGCCACAATCACACTGGGAAAGATGCGGCGGGCGCGGCGGATGACGTCGATATGGCCAAACGTGATGGGATCGAAGGTGCCCGGTACAATCACGCGGTTGATGGTGTCATTCATGGGCGTCCTCCGTGGGTGCGTCGCTATCGTTGCCATCATCCTCGCCGTCGCCAACCCAACGAAGCAAGTCGACCGAGGTAATGCCGTAACGCTTCTTGCGCACGATCTCGAAGCCTGCCGGGTGCGCACCCGCATCGGTCGCGGCGTGCTCAAAGAGCGCGTAGGCACCCCGCGCCAGCAAGTCCTGCTGGGCCAGGTTCTGCAGTAGCTCCTCGACCGGCTCGGCGCCAAAAGCATAGGGAGGGTCAAGAAGGACAAGGTCAAAGGGGCCGTCCGGCACGCGGCCGCGTGAGGCACTCGCCAGCATGTCACCCATCACCACGCGCCAGCGCGCACGATCACGGCACAGCGACTCGATATTCTTGGTAATCAGACGAGCAGCGTTGCGATCGATCTCGAACGTGGTGAGCGAGCGGGCACCACGCGAGAGCATCTCTAGCCCTAAGGCGCCGGAGCCGCCAAAGGCATCCAGTACGCGAACCTCGTCCAGGTCGAAGTCAAATGCCGACATGACCATAGATGCGCACGCCTCGCGCACGCGATCGGTCGTGGGGCGCGTGACATCGCGACCACGGGGCTCCTCGATCTTACGACCGCGCCATTCGCCGCCGATGATTCTCATCCTCCGCTGACCTCCTTAAAGATGTGTCGATACCGCATGGCGACCGCATCGCGCAAGGGACGCGTCGCCACGGAGTCAAGGTTGCAAGCATACCGCAAGAGCTCGACCGCGTCCAAATGGGCCCACTCGATCAATTCCTCGTCGGCATCGAGGTCAACAAAACGCAGGGTCGCGCCGCCATGCTGACGGTAACCCAGGATTTCGCCCTCGTGGCGCAGACGCAGGTCCATCTGGGCGAGCGTAAAGCCGTCCGAGGTCTTCTCGAGCGACTGGAGGCGGTCTTGCGCCGCCGACGCGCCGCCATTGCCTTTGGAGTACGTCATGACCAGGCACGTACCCGACACGCTGCCGCGGCCTACGCGACCGCGCAGCTGGTGCAAGGCCGCCAAACCAAAGCGCTCGCCATTCTCGATGACCATGACGGTGGCATTGGGCACGTCAACGCCCACCTCGACCACCGTGGTCGAGACAAGCACATCGATCTCGCCACGCTTGAAGGCATCGATGACCCGGTCCTTCTCCCCCGCCGGCATGCGGCCATGAAGACGCTCGATGGTAAGCCCCGGTAATGCCAGACGAAGGCGATCGAGCTCGGTCGCCGTGTCATGCAACGGCACGGGCACGGTCACGCGGCCTTCGTCGTCGCGAGCGATGCCGGGTACGTCTTCGAGCTCATCGGCCGAATCGCTCGGCTCCACGAGCGGACAGATCACGTAGGCTTGCTGCCCCTTTTCGTGCGCCTCGCGAATGGCGCCATAGGCCAGGTCGCGACTCGACTCGGTGACGACGCGCGTCCTCAC
>JAIJJM010000614.1 GCA_022728415.1 Collinsella sp.
AACGGCATCCCAGGCACAGAACATGAATAAAATCGGCGTGGTTTCTGCCGATGGCGCATCCACCCTCGATGCCCTGGAAGCGAAACTGGCTGAGAAAGCGGCGGCAGCCGGTGCTAGTGGATACAGCATCACTTCTGCCACCAACACCAATAAATTAAGTGGTACTGCGGTAATTTATAAGTAATTCGTAGGACGGATAAGGCGTTTACGCCGCATCCGGCAACAGATGCCTGATGCGACGCTACTGAACTGCACCCCAAATGTTGGACATAATCTGACATCTGAAGGTGCAGTTTATGAAACATTCATTTGAAGTAAAACTTGCCGCTGTAAATCATTACCTGGCTGGTCATGCAGGCATCATTTCTACGGCAAAACTCTTTCAACTTTCTCACACCAGCCTCTCACACTGGATTAATCTTTTTCTTCTTCACGGTCCTCGGGCACTGGATTGCAGACACAAGCGTAGCTATTCTCCTGAAGATAAACTTTGCGTGGTTCTTTATGCTCTCGGGCATTCTGAGTCTCTACCCCGGGTAGCTGCCCGGTTTAACATTCCCAGCCACAACACGGTTAAAAACTGGATAAAAGGCTACCGCAAATCTGGTAATGAGGCCTTTATCAGGCGCAGGAAGGAGAAAAGCATGACCCGTTCTGATGATACCCATGAAAACGAGGCAAACATGACGCCGGAAGAGATGAAGAATGAGCTGCGTTATCTTCGCGCAGAAAATGCATATCTGAAAGCCATGCAGGAGCATCTCCTGGAAAAAAAGCGCCAGGAGCTGGAGAAAAAACGAAAGTCATCCGGAGCCTGAGGTGCGGACACTGCCAGTCTGACCTGTTAAAGGCTGCAGGGCTGGCCAGAAGCACGCTGTACTACCAGCTGTCACTGCAGAAGGCTAAGGACAAGTATGCTGATGTGAAACAGCTCATAGCCTCCATCTTCCATGAACACCGGGGATGTTATGGGTACCGGCGGATCCATTGTGAGCTTCAGAAAAGAGGTCTTAAGTTCAGTGGCAAAACAGTGCGAAAACTGATGCAACAGCTCGGCCTGAAGTCTCCTGTGCGCCTGAAGAAATACCGGTCTTACCGGGGAAATATGGGACTCGCTGCAGAAAATATCCTTCAGCGGCAGTTCAAAGCGGAAGCTCCCTGTGAGAAATGGGTGACAGATATCACCGAATTCAGGGCTGGCGGACAAAAACTGTACCTGTCCCCGATACTTGATTTGTTTAACGGGGAAATCGTGGCGTGGGAAACTGCCTGCAGGCCTACAGAGGAGCTGGTGAAGCGCATGTTAAATAAGGGGCTGGAAAGCCTTGCAGAAGGAGAAAAACCGCTGCTCCACAGTGATCAAGGGTGGCATTACCGGATAAAAAGTTATCAGTCTGCCCTGGCAGACAAAGGGTTAGTGCAGAGCATGTCGCGCAAGGGCAACTGCCTTGATAATGCGGTAATGGAGAATTTCTTTGGTCACCTGAAAGAAGAAATGTACTATCGCCGGGACTACAGAAGTGTAGAAGAGCTGGAAAATGCCGTTAACGAATACATAACTTACTGGAATCAAAAAAGAATAAAACTCAGTCTTGGGGGACTCAGCCCGGTAGAATACCGGACTGAGTATCAAAAAGCCGGTTAACTGAAACTGTCCAGGTTTTGGGGTTCAGTTCAAAACGCCTTATCCGGCATACATAGACCTGATAAGCGAAGCGCATCAGGCAACGGTTTCAGAATTCAATTGCCCATTCGGCATGAAACAAAATCACCGCTGTGCCAGAAATGGTGACTTTCTCCGGTTGGTTATTGCGAATTGTCACCGTCACTTCAATCACGCCGTCACGCCCCAATGCGCGCCCCTGATGGCCTTTAACATGCAACACGTTGCCATCGTGGGGCAATACGTTGTGATGTACCAACCATGCACCCATCGGG
>JAIJJM010000615.1 GCA_022728415.1 Collinsella sp.
CAGTAGCGGAGCAGGAAGGACATCTGATGGAAATGGAAGCCACGCAAGCACCTTAAAATCACCATCATACACTAAATCAGTAAGTTGGCAGCATTACCAGAAAATGATAAGGTAAGCATTGAAAAGCAGCCGACTGATGACTGTTTTTTATAGTTGCATTTTTATTTTTTGTTATTTTCATTTATATTCCCTTACTTGTCGTTTAAAATTCTTCTATATAACAGGAAGAGGTAACCATAGAATGAACGTTTATTTCCCTGTATCAGAACAGCCATAACTTTTATTTTATAGTTGTTATCAGTGAATGAATGCAACCTAATAGAACAATGAGGAAAACAATGGAGAAAAAGCGACGGACCGGACGCCATAGTTCATATTCTCGTGTATCAGCCTCACGTATCAACCTTTCTGAAATGGTTTCGGTTTCTTTTCCTCGCACCAGAATATGTCTGTAATATTTCCTCATGACATATACCGAAAACTGAAACCAGATTAATATGGATGGACACACAACACATAAACTTCTGATGATATCACCCGGGAAAGTATCTTGGGCGGGTAAAAGAAAGTCATATACTCTGGATAAAATCATCATCGAGATAAATGAGACGCCAGCACCTATCCAGTATTCGATATGAGAAGATGCTGCATTATATGCGTCAGTAAAATTTTTCTTTCTTAATGAAGGTGGAAGTGCTGAAAGTTCAGGAATACGTTTTCTTGTCCAGTATATTTTCATATAGTAACTCATATAAAAAGTGTTCTACTTTACTATGATGATGACGATTTATAAAAGGCTTATAATGACTACTTCTCCTTTCATTCTCGAATTTCACGATAATGATAGAGATAATCATTATCAATTGATAGTTTCAGTAATTTTGACTTACATCACACTTTCATGGTTTAATCAGGTGATTGATTTAATGAAAAGAGTGTGTTTGTGGATGTATTGTGTATATGTCTTACCGGGCATCTGTTCTTACATTAATTAATATATTGCTATTTAAGTATTGGTAGTGTTGTCAGTAACATTCTTTTGGTTAATTTAGTTATTATTCCTCACTGATTAATTGTCCTTCCGTTCTTATTGTTTGTAACTTGTGTTTGTATCGTACCTTTCAGGTGTTGATGCGCGCTTTACTGTGTCTGCACCGGCTTGACAAAATTCAACAGGGGTTGAAAAGGAACATTTCGTGCAAATAACCGAAGCCTTAATTTCAGAGCCGGGGGAAATCCGGCGTTTTGTTCAGCAGGCGGTGGACCACTGGCCAAATCTGTTGGCATTTCACTTCACGCTCTATTCGGCAGAAGGAATCTATGGTCAACAGATTCAGACATTTTGTAGTTCCTTTCACCGACGGGTACACGAACGTATTACGGAGCATAATCACACGGTCAGCCCATCAGCGCCGGTGGTATTACGCTGGTTGCGGGAACAACATGAAGGAGCACAGATACGATGTCTGTTGCTGCTCAGCCAGACGAGTATTTGCCATCCGCGAGTCGGCGTCATGGCTGATGAAGAATGTGCGCAACTGGTGGATTTACTGCAACAGACCTGGTCGGTGATAAGTGCTGGCGGACAATGCCGGGTGGAAAGATGTTTTCGGGTGGCCCGGCCTGGTTCATCAGGGCAATACGTGGCGTTAAAAACGGCTGTTCAGTCCTTTATGTCGCAGGTTATTGCAACAATCATCCGGTGATTGTCGGGAGGAATATCAATGCTTCCGTTAATTTTTACTGGCTGATAAAGTTTTGTCTGCTGAATCTTTATACGGAATTCCTTTCAGTATGCGTACACGAATTGACTATCTGGCGGATAAATACTGTTTTACATGCGTATTACCGTGAAGGAGATCGGTGAGTAACATCGATGGAGATCGGTTCGTGTCACTTTCACAGAACCGTTTTTAAATTACCTTCACTGATCTC
>JAIJJM010000616.1 GCA_022728415.1 Collinsella sp.
ATGAAGATTATAATCACAAGGGAATACATAATGAAAAGAAAAGTTCTGGCAATGCTGGTCCCGGCGTTATTAGTTGCTGGCGCAGCAAATGCGGCTGAAGTCTATAATAAAGATGGTAATAAACTGGATTTGTACGGAAAAGTAGCGGGCCTGCACTACTTCTCTGATGATGCTGGCAGCGATGGCGACATGTCATATGCCCGTATCGGTTTCAAAGGTGAAACTCAGATCGCTGACCAATTCACTGGTTATGGTCAGTGGGAATTTAACATTGGCGCAAACGGTCCTGAAAGCGACAAAGGTAATACCGCAACGCGTCTGGCATTTGCAGGTTTAGGCTTTGGTCAGAATGGTACTTTCGACTATGGTCGTAACTACGGTGTCGGCTATGACATTGGTTCATGGACCGATATGTTGCCAGAATTTGGTGGCGATACCTGGAGTCAGAAAGATGTCTTCATGACATACCGTACTACCGGTGTGGCAACCTATCGCAACTACGATTTCTTCGGCTTAATTGAAGGTCTGAACTTTGCCGCGCAATATCAAGGCAAAAATGAACGCACTGACAATGGTCATCTTTATGGTGCTGACTACACGCGTGCCAATGGTGACGGTTTCGGTATCTCCTCAACTTATGTTTATGATGGCTTTGGTATCGGTGCGGTGTATACCAAATCCGATCGGACAAATGCGCAGGAAAGAGCCGCTGCTAATCCTCTCAATGCCTCCGGTAAGAATGCAGAACTGTGGGCTACAGGTATAAAATATGATGCCAACAACATCTACTTTGCAGCTAATTACGCTGAAACATTAAACATGACCACCTATGGCGATGGTTATATCTCTAACAAAGCACAAAGTTTTGAAGTAGTGGCACAATATCAATTCGACTTCGGCTTGCGCCCATCACTCGCTTACCTGAAATCGAAAGGCAGAGATCTGGGCCGCTACGGCGACCAGGACATGATTGAGTATATCGACGTTGGTGCGACGTATTTCTTCAACAAAAATATGTCGACCTATGTTGATTATAAAATCAACCTGATTGATGAAAGCGACTTTACCCGTGCCGTAGATATTCGCACCGATAACATCGTCGCAACGGGCATTACCTATCAGTTCTAACATCCTCTCCTGACCAGCCCTTCTCTGGGCTGGTTTTTGATTTAAGTGCTGCTGTATGACTCCTTAAGTAAAAATGAGCAATTTTTGATATTTCTGGTCATTCACCTCAATTAATATTATTCCATACCCTCCGGGGACATCTTACTATAATATTTATTGATGAGTGATTATGACCAATATTAATACAGCTTGTGTAAAAAATAATGCCAGTTATCAATTAAATAACGCATTACCTAACAAAGAAACCATCTCCAGCAATTTTTGTGAACGACTGGCACAATGGGGTAATAAGTCGCTTAATAATGGTGAAGAAAGAGCTATTGCCGTAGAGCGAATTAAAGAAGCTTACAATTCGAACATGGCATCTCTTGATTTGTCATATCTTGATTTGAGTGAGTTACCGCCTATCCCCTCGACAGTTAACACGTTAAATCTGGAAAAAAATTGTCTCACTTGTCTTGACTTTACTGACAATGCCAGCCTCGTCAATATCAACCTCAGCTTTAATAAAATTAAAACGATAACCTTTCCAAATGAATCAAAACTGGAAAATATTTATATTGATCACAACAATCTGGAAAATTTGGATTTAAAAAATCAGTATTCATTGGTTAACCTGGAAGCGCAAAATAACAACCTGACAAAAATTAATATTTCTGATAGTTATAAACTGAAATTTCTTAATCTTGATTATAACAAGCTAGCATCGCTGGATCTCTCCCGGCAAGAATCTCTGATTGAGTTAAGTGCCCATCACAATATGATCACTGACCTTATATTACACAATCATCCCAGGATGAAAA
>JAIJJM010000617.1 GCA_022728415.1 Collinsella sp.
AACTCCTCAAAATCGAGCGGGAACATCCTAAGCTCGTGAACATACCCCACGGGATAGGACCTGACGCCCTTGAGCTGAGTCCCGAGCATTGACCCCGAAAACGCCCAGCGGCACCGCCCATCCTCAACAAGGAACTTTGCCATTGTCATGATGTCGGGGGCCTCTTGGACCTCATCGATAAATACGAGCGTTTTGCCCGGTGCAATCGACTTTCCCGAGAGAAGCGTCACCCTGCTGATGAAATCATCGGCATCCCGCGCCTCGAGAAGAGCGTCTTTTGCCTGGCGATTTTCCATGAGGTTAAGCTCGATATAGTTTGCGTGGCTGGCTTTGCCAAATGCACGAATCGAATAGCTTTTGCCGATCTGGCGAGAACCCGTGATGAATAAGGCCTTTTGCTCGGCAGACTTCAGCCAACGCTCCAGCTCGGCCGCTATTTTCCTACGCAGCATAGGCTCTCCCCTCAGTGCCATCAAATGAAATGCAAAGATTTATATGCTTGATTATCGATGAAATGCAGAGTTTTTAGAGCACAAAATCGGATGAAATGCAGAGATTTGCGATTTAGAGCATGAAGAGGCGCGTCCACCGCCGAGTGTGACAAAGGGACTGTCCCTTTGTCACACTCGGCTACTCGTCGACGATCTCGGCAAGCCAGACGTTCAGCGTATCGACCTCGGGGCAGCAGAACTTTGCCGTACCAGGCTCGTTGCCAGGCACGGTTCCGCCGTAGCGCAGGATATCGATATAGGGAAAGCCCACGTGACAGGCCATGGAGCACATCTTGCCGCGGTCTCGGTCGAAGTCAAAAACGTCGCCCGGCTTGTGACCATGGTGGCAGCGGCACGCACCCAGCTGGTCCACGCAGCTCACGCGGATACGCGGACGCTTGCCACGCGGTGCGCCGAGCGGTCTGTTCTCGCCCGCAGGCTTGACGCCGCCCTCGTCGGCATTACTCATGGTCAATCACATCCAGGCATGCCTCGATGGGAAGGCCGGCCGACTTGTCCTCTTGGTCGGCATTGCGCTCGATAAGCTCAGCCACCACACGCATGGCATTGGACGTCGCGCGCTGCAGACTCCAACCTGCCATAACGCGGCCTACGAGCACCGCCGAGAACGTGTCGCCCGTGCCCGGGAAATAGGTCGGAATGAGCTCAAAGGGAATCGTAAAGTACTCCCCCGCCACATGGTCGTAACCAATAACCGCGTTCGTGCCATTGACTACGGCGCTCGTAATGACCACGGACTTGGCACCCAGCTCACGCACGGCGTCCACAAGGGCGCGGGCCTCATCGGGTGTAATCTCTTCGGCCATAGGCGTATCGGTGAGCAGGCATGCCTCGGTATAGTTGGGCACCGCGTAGTCTGCGCACTCGACCAGACTGCGCATAAGGCCGATGGTCGACTCGGGCACACCGGCGTAGAGCTTGCCATTGTCCGCCATGATGGGGTCGACGAACACCTTGGTGCCCTTTTGCGCGCGGCGGTGGCAAAAGTCCGAGATGATGCGCGCCTCTTCCTCGGTCACGATAAAGCCGGTCGAGATGGCGTCGAACTCAAAGCCGAGCTCCTCCCAGATAGCGAGGCTTTGGCGCACGTATTCGGTGGTGTCGTGGATGTAGAACTTGGGATAGTTGAGCGTATCGGACACAAGTGCCGTCGGCAGATTGTGGATACGGTAACCCATGTGCGACAGCACCGGCAGCATGGCGGAAAGCGCGACCTTGCCGTAGCCGCACATATCGTTGATCAGCAGCAGCTGAGTGTTCTTCATGAGTGTCCCCCTTGGTTCGGGCACGGCGCTGCAGCGCCACAGTGCGACTAAGTGTAGCGCAGGAGACGTTGTGAGCGGAGTCGAGCTGCGCGACGGGCAAATTGTTGCGGAAAGGTTACGAAAACGAAGTAGTCATTGGGGACGTTCTTAAAT
>JAIJJM010000618.1 GCA_022728415.1 Collinsella sp.
AGAATCGATTCCAGTCAGAAAACCGCGTACCTGCCAGAAGACATGCCCCTGCTGCACAAGGCGCTCACACGGTACACGAACAGCAGATTATACCAACGCATACAAGCGGAAATCAAAGGAGAACACCAATGAGTGAGAAACCATTCTGGGAAGGTAAGACCCTTATGGAGATTCAGAATCTCGATAAGCGAGTCAAGGTGACAATGGAGAACGGAGACGTATTCATAGGGAAGCTCGTGCGGCGTTCCAGAGACACGGACGGTATATGTAGCCTTTCGATGCAACTCGACGCGCATCGAACATATTTACACGTGTTCTCGGCTGAATCATCTGATACGCAGCCCGTCATTCCCAGTTACGTCGATACCGTCGAATTGTTGGATGACCCCGAGTACGAGCGTATCGACAACATCGAGGACGTGCGCGAAGGCGACGTGTACGTCGGCACGGACGGCAACCGGTACACCGTCTTGCGACGCACTACGTCCAATCTCCAGCCCCTGACGGTAGCAGTCATCAACACGACCTTCTACCCACACCGTTCCTACTTCGGCTACGCTTTGCGTCCAACCCCGAAGCTCCCCGACCATGACGGACTCTGGCTGGACAGGGTCGGTAACACGTGGACGATGCGCGACGGCAAAGTGCATATCATACGCACTAGCGACGGTGATTGGTGTTTCACGCGCCCATGGTTCTATACGGACAGCGTGCAGGTGGTAAATGCCGGCCCGTTCCGCCCTGCTAAGGCGGTGGAAGCATGAGCATCGAGGTGGGCCAAAAATACCGAAACAACCAGGATGGTGAATTAATCATCATAGCCAAGGTGGCTTGCTTTACCGCCTCCCGATCTGGCATGTATCTAGGTGTAGACGTGCTACCGGGAACAGAACTGTTCGTCGCGGACGACCCATACGGCACAGGCTCTGACGTGATTGTTAACGAGCAGTCTCTGACCGAATGCGGATACAAGGCGGTGGAAGCATGAACATCCACCCGATCATTGATGAACCTCCATCGTTTCCGCAAACTGTCTTACGCTTGCTCACAGGCAGCACTCATTGCTGTGACTGGTGCGAGAAACGCTGGATCAAGGTTCACCGCACTGGCCAATTGGAATGCCGAAACCGTCGATGTCCCTACTGCGGGCAATACGGATGCCCCCGAGCCGAAAAACACTAGAAGAAATGCCCCGTGTGGAATCACATGACCCCGCCTGCATGGCTATACCCCGTGTTGAATCGGCTCTGCGAAAGAGATCTGCAACGAATGGCGAAGAAATCGAGGAATGATGCGTGACACGATTCTGTGCCTATGCGACCTGACCGGTGTCATGGCCCGCCCTTGGGTGGAACACGGGTATCAAGCCGTGTTGGTGGACCCGCAGCATGGTTGCGACCATGAAGACGGTGCCTACCTGAAACTGGCTTGCACCATCGAGGAAGCGTTCGACCAGATCAGCGTACTGGTCCGTTCCGGCCGGCTCGCGTTCGTGGCCGGGTTCCCGCCATGTACGGATATGGCGGTGAGTGGAGCGCAATGGTTCGCCCGTAAGTACGAGGCCGACCACATGTTTCAGGCGAAGGCCGTGAGCGTTGCCGAACAATGCCGGGTGATCGGTGAAATGAGCGGCGTCCCGTACATGGTTGAGAACCCGGTGAGCGTACTCAGCCGTGTTTTTGGCAAACCCTCCCACACGTTCGACCCGTGCGACTACACGGCCTACGAGCCCTTGGACAATTACACGAAAAAAACGTGCCTTTGGACGGGGGGGGGGGATTCCAAATGCCGCCTCGCAACCAGGACATGACTCTTCCTCCCGCTGACCGGAATCGTATCTGGTACATGAGCGGCAAGGACAGAGCCAACAACCGAAGCAAGACGCCGCTCGGCTTCGCCCGCGCGGTTTACGAAGTCAACCAAGGAAAGG
>JAIJJM010000019.1 GCA_022728415.1 Collinsella sp.
CTCGCCCGAGATCACGCTCGACGAGATTGTCTCGCTCGGCGCCGCCGCGCCCGCGGCTCTGGGCATCACCGTCTTTGGCCGCCCGCGCGTCATGACAAGCGAGCATTGCATTCTGCAGGTTGCCAACGGCTGCATCCACGATTGTGCCAACTGCCGCCTGCGTGCCCGCAAGCTCTCGCTCAAGAATATCGACGGCAAGGTCATGCCCGTCCGCACCGACATCCACGGCCGCTCTCGCCTGTACGATGCCTACCCCATCGACCTCACGCCGCAGGTTCCTCAGCTGCTCGATGCCGGCGTGCGTCGTCTCATGGTGGACGGAACGCTGCTCGAGACGGATGAGGTGGGCCGTGCCGTCGCCCGTGTCCGTCGCGCCGTCGAAGCGGCTCAAGCCGGCCGCAAGCCCGCCGCCCGCCTACGCGGGGCGACCTCGGGCTGCATGTTTGTGGGAATCAGCTAACCGAAAGGCTTACACGTGAACGAAGAACCTCAAGTCCTCTACTGCGACGCCTGGCTCATGGCCATCGACAAGCCCGCCGGCATGATCGTCCACGGCGACGGCACCGGCGAGCGCACGCTCACCGACTACGCCAGCGACCTGCTGCTGGCAATGGGCGACAGCTTTGCCGCGACCGACATGCAGCCGCTCAACCGCCTGGACCGCGACACCACCGGCGTGGTGTTGTTCTCGCTAAACAAGCAGACGCAGCCCGCCTTTGACCAGATGGTCATCGACCACGCTTTCGAAAAGCACTATCTGGCGCTGGCCGAGGGCAAGATCGACTGGAACGAAAAGCTCATCGATAAGCCCATCGCCCGCGACCGTCACGACAGCCGGAAGATGCGCGTCGGCGCCAGCGGCAAGCCGTCGCAGACGCGCGTGAAGGTGCTCAAGCGTCTTAAGAGCCGCCGTGGCCTTCCCGCGCGCTCATATATCGATGTGGAGCTGCTCACCGGCCGCAAGCACCAGATCCGTGTGCATCTGGCGAGCGAGCGTCATCCCCTGGTTGGCGATGAGCTCTACGGCACGCCGCGTCCCTGCGGATTGATGCTCCACGCCCACAGCGTGTCCTTCACGCATCCCGTAACCGGCGAGCACATCCACATCGAAGCCCCTTGCCCCTGGGAGCCCTAAAACCTGCCGATAAGGGACAGGTTTATTTTGGTAGGTTTTATCTAGGCAAACGTCAAGCCGCCACGATGGCTCAGCCGCGGCGCCAAAACGTCTCGATCTGTAACAGTTAGAACCCATTTTTCGGTCTATCTGTTACAGATCGAGACATTCAAATCCCCCTCAAGGGAAAATCTCAATCTGTAACAATAACTCGGCAAAATTGATCCCAGATGTTACAGATCGAGACAAAGGGACGGCGCGGTTCGGAAGTATCTCAATCTATAACATCTAACCCACTTTTAATGGTCTAGTTGTTACAGACTTAGACAAAACCGGTAGACAACAAAAGCGGTAACGCCCGAAATGGACGTTACCGCTTTTCTATTGAGAGAACTACTCGTTTTTCGTTACTAACCACCACAGCGGGGACAGGCACCTTTGTGGTGGCTTTGGCCTTGTCCCGTCGCTAGACCGTGATGACGTTGTCCATCGACTGGTACTTGGCGGGCACCTCGCCCGCAGTGATGATCGTTGCATCGCGAAAGTCCGCGAACTTGACGGGCGCCACCATGCCAAATTTACTGGCGTCCGAGATTACGAAGCGCTTGGCGGTATGGCGCATCGAGATACGCTTAACCTGCGCTTCCTCGATATCCGGTGTGGTGAGACCTTGCTCGGCGGCGATGCCATTGGAACCCCAAAAGCCGCAGTTGAAGTTATAGCGGTCCAGGGTCGCCAAGGCATCGGGACCGACGAGTGCCTCGGTCTCGGGCTTGAGCTCGCCGCCCAGTACCACGGTGCGCATGCCGCGTAAAGCGAGATGCTGAGCGTGAAGCACGGAGTCGGTCACATAGGTGACACCGTCGAGATGCGGAAGATGCTCGATGAGCTTGAGGGTCGTGGAGCCCGAATCGATATACACAAAGCTATCGGGCTCCACCAGGGTCGCGGCACGGGCACAGATGCGCTCCTTGTCGTCGTTATGGAGATCGCTGCGCTCGCTGATCGTCAGGTCGCGCGTCACGTGCGCGCGCTCCAGACTCGTCGCGCCTCCGTGCACCTTGGCGATACGGTGTGCGCGGTCGAGCGTCTGCAGGTCGCGCCGAATGGTAGACGCCGTCACGCCCAAGGCTTCGGCAAGCTCCGGCACGGTAACCGAGCCGGCCTGCTGCACCATCGACACGATCGCGTTGAGCCTATCTTCCGCAAGCATCGCTTACTCCTCCTCGGGGTACACGACTCCCCAATCGGCGCGGAGCTTGGTCATCAGCTTCATAACATCAGAAGCATAGTCCAGAAGCTCGCGCTTCGAATCATCGCCGGCAACGGCCTTCTCCAGGTCGGCCATCTCGTAGCACAGTGCGTAGGCCTCGGTGCCGGCTTGGACCACCTCTCGGTGGCCGTCCGCAGTCCACACGATGGTCGCGTGATCGGCGCGCGGATATTCGTTGACCTCGATGTAGCACTTATCGAAGCTGATGACCGAGCGCTTGGGCTGCTTGGAGTGGAGCGTAAGGCTCACAATACCCAGCTGCTGCTCGGCATTGCGGCATACAATACCGCCCGCAACATCGACGCCGGTCTCGCAGGTGTTGCCGAGCGAAACAACTTCGGTTGGCTGGCTGGCCATAAACAGGCGCATGACGGAGAGGGCATACACGCCAATGTCGAGCATGGCGCCACCGGCAAGACTACGGTTGTAGAAGCGGTTGGTCAGGTCGCCGTACTCCTTATAACTACCGAAATTGAGCTGGGCGAGGTTCATGCGCCCAAAGTCGCCCGCATCCATGCGACGGCGCAGCTCCTGATACAACGGCATGTGGAGCACCGTGGTGGCGTCCATAAGGACGACGTTATGCTCGTCGGCGATGGCACGGGCCTCATCGAGTTCGGCGGAATTGAGGGTAATGGCCTTCTCGCAGAGCACGTGCTTGCCAGCTGCCAGAGTAGCACGCAGATAGGTGATATGCGTGTTGTGTGGCGTTGTGATATAGACGGCGTCGATATCCGGATCGGCGTAGAGGTCCTCGACCGTTTCGTACACCTTCTCGACGCCATACCGCTCGGCAAAAGCCTGGGCCTTGGACAGCGTGCGGTTGGCGACGCCCGCAAGCTTGCGGCCGGCCAGAGCGAGGGACTGGGCCATTTGGTTGGCGATAACGCCGCAACCGATCACAGCCCAGCGAAGCTCAGGAGCCGTAAAAATGTCGCTAGGGAACGGCTTGTCCTGAACCGAAGCGAACGCTGCTTTAGCGGCTGCCGCGGAGTCGAGTGGAACCAGTTTGGAATCTGCCATATGTGCCTCCTGCGTCGTGAAAAGTCTTTTTTTCTGACAGCTCTATATTTGCACAAATACGCGTGTATGAGCTTGTTTTTGCGTATCTCTCTGTCAAATGGTCAACATTTTTAGGCAAACTACGCATATATACGTATTAGTGAGCAATTAAACGCAAAAGAACGCGCATTAATACGCACGAAAACAATTAATGGAGATCAACGCATTATTTATGCTACTCATTTAAGTCTGTCCCCAATGAACGCAACGGCCACTACTTTAAGCCTGTCCCCAATGAGTGGGGATAGAAAAAGGCCCGGGTGCCGTGGGGGCATCCGGGCCTTTGCTAGCAACTTGATGTTGCGGGCAGCTTAGAACTTGTGACCGCACTTCTTGCAGACGCGCAGCTTGTTCTTGCCGTCCTTCTCGTGACCGACGCGGGTAACCTTACCGCACTCGGGGCAAACGAGATTGACGTTGGAGGCATCGATGGGAGCCTCCTGCGAAACGATGCCGCCCTGCTGGTTGGCAGCGTTGGGCTTGACGGCCTTCTTGACGACCGAAACGCCCTCGACAACGACCTTGTTCTCGGCGGGGAGGGCACGCAGGATAACGCCCTGCTTGCCGCGATCCTTACCAGAGAGAACCTGGACCTTATCGCCCTTCTTGATATACATATATCTCCCCTAACTACAGGGTCTCGGGAGCGAGCGAGACGATCTTCATGTACTTCTTGTCACGAAGCTCGCGAGCGACGGGCCCGAAGATACGGGTGCCGACGGGCGAACCATCGTTGTTGATGACAACGCAGGCGTTCTCATCAAAGCGAATGTAGGAGCCATCCTTGCGGCGGATCTCCTTAACGGTGCGAACGACGACGCAACGGACAACGTCCTTCTTCTTGACGTTGGCGCCAGGGGTAGCCTCCTGGACAGCACCGATGAACACATCGCCGATGCCTGCATAACGACGCTTGGAACCGCCAAGCACCTTGATGCAGCGAATCTTGCGAGCGCCGGAGTTGTCGGCGACGTTCAGCATGGTTTGCATCTGAATCATGGTAGATGTTCCTCCGAACTAAGAACCGAAGAGAGGTGCGCAGCCTTTATACGGCCGTGGTATGCAAGCCAGGCATACGCACATCTTCGGAAACGTACAAGTCGTAAGAGCGACTGCTTATTTAGCGCGCTCGACGACCTCGATGAGGCGCCAACGCTTCATCTTGGACATAGGACGGGTCTCCATAACGCGGACGGTATCGCCCACGCCAGCCGTGCACTCCTCGTCGTGAGCGTGCAGCTTCTTGGAGCTGGTCATCATCTTGCCGTACTTGGCGTGACGCTTGCGCTCGGTGACGGTGACAACGATGGTCTTGGCACCGGAGACGGAGGTAACGACACCCGTACGGACCTTACGCGAGTTACGCGAATCAGTCATGTTCTCTCCTTAGGTCCTACTCGGCGACAGCGGACTTCTCCGCTGCGATCTCGCGGGCGCGCTGCTCCGTGAGGACGCGAGCGATGTCCTTCTTCACGGTGTTGACGCGAGCGGTGTTGTCCAGCTGGCTGGTGGCCATCTGGAAACGAAGGTTAAAGAGCTCGGCGCGCATTTCCTTCAGCTTCTCAACGAGCTGAGCGTCCGAGAGCTCACGAATCTCTGCGGGCTTCATTAGTTCTCCTCCTTGGCGGCGGCGGCGTCCTCAGCAGCCCACTTGGCCTCGAGAGCGGCCTCCTCAGCCATTTCCTTCTCGATGCGCTGCTCAGCGTTCTTGGCAACCACAATCTTGGTCTTGATGGGGAGCTTGTGCTGAGCAAGACGCAGAGCCTCGCGAGCGACTTCCTCGGGCACACCCTTGACCTCGAACATGATGCGGCCGGGCTTGACGACGGCCACCCACTCCTCGGGGTTACCCTTACCAGAACCCATGCGAGTCTCGGCAGGCTTCTTGGTGATGGGCTTATCAGGGAAGATCGTGATGTAGACACGACCGCCACGCTTCATATAGCGGGTCATGGCAATACGAGCGGCCTCGATCTGACGGTTGGTAATCCAATGGGCCTCGAGAGCCTGGATACCAAACTCGCCAAAATGCAGCTCGGTATTACCCTTGGCCTGGCCCTTCATGGAGCCACGCTGCACCTTGCGGTGAAGAATACGCTTAGGGGCAAGCACTACTGACCCCTCCTCTCGGAGTTACGACGACGAGGACGGGAAGAGCCCTCGAGTGCAGGGTTGGGAACAGGCTGGCCCGGGAGCTTCTCGCCCAGGTAGATCCAGACCTTCACGCCGCAAGCACCCATGGTGGTACTGGCGACAGCCGTGCCGTAGTCGATCTTGGCACGGAGGGTGTGCAGAGGCACACGACCCTCGCGGTACCACTCACGACGGCCCATCTCGGCACCGCCGAGACGACCGGAGCACTGGATACGGATGCCCTTCGCGCCGGCCTTGCGGGCGGACTGGACAGCCTTGCGCATAGCGCGACGGAAGGCAACGCGGCCCTCGAGCTGCTCGGCAATAGACTGAGCAACGAGGTTGGCGTCGAGCTCGGGGCGCTTGATCTCGACAACGTCGACGGAGAGCTGGCCCTTGGAGACGCCAGCGACCTTCTCGAGCTCGGTGCGGAGGGTATCGATCTCGGCACCCTTCTTACCGATGACAACGCCGGGGCGAGCGGTGAGGATGATGACCTTCACCTTGTCGCCAGCGCGCTCGATCTCGACGCGGGAGACAGCTGCGCGGGAAAGACGCTTCTCGAGATACTTGCGGATCTCGAGATCATTACCGAGGGTCTTAGCGTAATCCTTCTCTGCGAACCAGCGGGAGCGCCAGTTCTCGGTGATGCCAAGACGGAAGCCGGTGGGGTAGACTTTCTGACCCATACAGCTTTACGCCTCCTTTCGAGGAGCAACGACGACGGTGATGTGGGCAGTGCGCTTCAGAATGCGAGAAGCAGAACCCTTGGCGCGGGGACGGATGCGCTTAAGCGTCGGACCCTCGTCAACATAGGCAGCGGCGACAACCAGGTTGTCGGCACGCAGACCGTTGTTGTTCTCGGCGTTCGCAACGGCGGAACGGAGAACCTTCTCGACATCCACGGCGACGGCGCGGTCGCAGAAGTGGAGGATGTCGAAGGCCTGAGCGACAGGCTTGCGGCGGATCAGATCGACCACCAGGCGGGCCTTGCTGGGGGAAACACGCACGTACTTAGCGACGGCGCGAACCTCGGTGGCCTCAGTTTCAATAGACTTAGTTGCCATTTACGGTTAACCCCCTATTTGGCCTTGTGGCCACGGAACGTACGAGTCGGCGCGAACTCGCCGAGCTTGTGACCAACCATGGACTCGGTAACATACACGGGCACATGCTTGCGGCCGTCGTGGACGGCGATGGTGTGACCAACCATCTCGGGGAAGATGGTGGACGCGCGGGACCAGGTCTTCACGACGTCCTTCTTGCCAGCCTCGTTCATCGCGGTGATACGCGAGAGAAGGCGAGTCTCCACGAACGGGCCCTTTTTGAGACTTCTGCTCATAAGTGCTTTCTCCTAAAACTCGGTATCCGAAATTACTTCTTACGGCGACGAATGATGTGCTGGTTCGAGACCTTCTTCTTCTTGCGCGTACGAAGGCCCTTCGTCGGCTTACCCCAGGGGGTAACAGAGGGACGACCAGAGGTGTGGTTCTTGCCCTCGCCACCGCCGTGCGGGTGGTCGACAGGGTTCATGACGGTACCGCGGACGGTCGGGCGCACGTTCATGTGACGCTTACGGCCGGCCTTGCCGATGACGATGTTGGCGTGATCGGCGTTGCCGACCTCACCGACGGTGGCGCGGCAGGTAACGAGGATGCGGCGCATCTCGGAGGAAGGCATACGGACGATAGCGTACTTGCCCTCCTTACCCATCAGCTGGCAGGAGTTACCGGCGGAACGGGCGATAGCAGCGCCCTTGCCCGGCTGGAACTCGACGGCGTGGATGAGCGTACCGACGGGGATGTCGGCGAGGGGCAGAGCGTTGCCCGGCTTGATGTCGGCGTCAGAACCGGACATGACGGTCTGACCGACCTCGAGGCCCTTGGGGGCCAGGATGTAGCGCTTCTCACCGTCAGCGTAATGCAGCAGAGCGATGCGAGCGGAACGGTTCGGATCGTACTCGATCGTGGCAACCTTGGCGGGCACGCCGTCCTTGTTGCGCTTGAAGTCGATCACGCGGTAACGACGCTTCACGCCGCCGCCCTGGTGGCGGGTGGTGATGCGGCCGTTGTTGTTACGACCGGCCTTCTTGGGCAGGGGCTCGAGAAGAGACTTCTCGGGCTTGGTGCAGGTGATCTCGGAGAAATCGGAGATCGTCTGCCAACGCCTACCAGCGGAGGTCGGCTTAAGGTGCTTTACAGCCATTACAATCCCTTTCAATAGGAATCCGTTAGCCATCGCAGACAGGGATTCGAGGTTCTGCCTCGGGTGCGATGACACCGGACTTATACACGGTTCCGGGCGTGTCCATTTTATGCGCCCAAAACCTTGAGCTCCCGCCTCCCCTAGTTGGGAGGCATGAGCTCACTCAACAGCAGCGAGTCTTAGGCCTGGTTGCCAAAGACCTCGATGGTGTCGCCCTCGGCCAGCGTGACGATGGCCTTCTTCCAAGAACGGGTCTTGCCGGCGACATAGCGCACGCGCTTGGTCTTGGGCTTGACCGTCAGGGTGTTCACGCGAACGACCTTGACGCCGAAGATCTCCTCGACAGCGTCCTTGATCTGATACTTGTTAGCATCCTTGGCGACCTCGAACGTGTACTTGTTCTGCTCCATGCCGGAGAAGGAACGCTCGGACACGATCGGACGGATGATGATCTCGTGGGCGGTCATTTATGCAAGCACCTCCCCGAAGTGAGCGGCGATATCGGCGGGCATCAGCACGGCGTTGTTGTTGACGAGATCGTAGGTGTTGGCCTCGTCGGCAGTGATGATGAACGTCTTGGGAATGTTGCGGAACGACAGGTAGGCGTTGACGTCCTCATCGCGAACGATGACGGTCAGACGCTTGCCCTCAAGGCCGAGAGCCTTGAGCATGGCGACGGCAGCCTTGGTGGAAGGCTTCTCGAAGCCGTAGTCGTCGACGAGCACGAGCTCGCCATCGGCCAGCTTGGCGGACAGCGCGGAGCGCATAGCCAGCTTGACCTCCTTGTTGTTCATACGCTTAGCGTAGGAACGGGGCTTGGGGGCGAAGACAACGCCACCGTGACGCCACTGAGCAGCACGGATGGAACCCTGGCGGGCACGACCGGTGCCCTTCTGACGCCAAGGCTTCTTGCCGCCACCGGAAACCTCAGAGCGGCCCTTAGCGGACTGGGTGCCCTGACGCCAAGAGGCCATCTGGCACTTGACGATGTGGTGCATAACGTGGATGTTCGGCTCGATGCCGTACACCTCAGCGGCGAGCTCGGTCTCGGCGACCTTCTTGCCCTCGCTGTTCTTTACTTCAAACTTTGCCATTTAAGTGTTCTCCTTGGTATGACGCTGGGCTAAATGGGCTGGGCCCTTAGGCCATACGGATGGCGACGAGACCATTCTTGGCACCCGGGACAGCGCCCTTGACCAAGATGAGGTTCTGCTCGGCATCGATGCGGACAACGGAAAGGTTCTTGACGGTAACGCGCTCGTTACCCATGTGACCGGCCATCTTGACGCCCTTGAGGACGCGCGCAGGATAGGCGCACTGACCGATAGAACCGGGGTGACGCTGGAAGTGAGAACCATGCGTCATAGGACCGCGGCGCTGACCCCAGCGCTTGATGCGACCCTGGAAGCCCTTACCCTTGGAGGTACCGATGACGTCGACCTTCTCGACATCAGCGAAATCAGCGACGGTGACGACCTCGCCGACCTTGTGCTCCTCGCCGTTCTCGACGCGGACCTCACGAAGGAAGCGGACAGGCTCGACGCCGGCCTTGGCGAAGTGACCAGCCATGGGCTTGTTCACGTTCTTGGCCTTGATGTCGCCGAAACCGATCTGGACGGCGTCATAGCCGTCGGTTGCCTGAGTTTTAACCTGCGAGACAGCGCAGGGGCCAGCCTGGATGACCGTGACGGGAACGACGTTGTCGTCCTCGTCCCAAACCTGGGTCATGCCAATCTTGCGGCCGAGAATCATGCTGATCAAGATATGATCCCAACTCTCGCGTGGTCTTGGGACAATGCGTACACCACCGAGCGTACGCCCCTAGAGGACCACTACTTACACGACGTGCTCCCCAGCCTTGTATTGCGCCCGGACTACCTGACAACCCTATTAAGCAGGCATTTTGTCCAGCCAGAATACTCCCCTGGTTTCACACAGCTGTTTAGTATACACGGCTGCGGGCGTATCCATCGAGATTCATATTTCACTCACATTGTTTACGCAGGTAAAGTGCGTGGACGTCGCCTGGGCCTGGCAGAGGGGCGGCGAAATATATTAAGCTTGCTGCTCTACAGTCCTGCGCAAGACGGAAAGCACATTAAGTGCTTTCCTTTGCGTGCGGAACTCGCGACAAACTTAATATATTTCGCCGCCCCTCTGCCAGGCTCGGGAGACGACACGTTGATGTCTGCTTAACTCTGCTCGCTCAGCTAATTACTTTGCTGGGGGTCCACTATTTGCTGGAGGGTGAACTTGCATTGCATTGGCTCGCCTTCTGCTTGTGGCGCTGACTCTTCGAAATCGAAAATCATGATGGCGCAGTTAGGAAGCTTTGTTGGGAGCTCGAAGCCCTCTGGGGCTGCAGCCTTGATGAATTGGCGGCTGGCGCTGCCGTGGCTTACTGCTAGGAGGGTTTCGGTGTCCTTAGCGCTCATGAGATTGGT
The DNA here is from genome assembly GCA_022728415.1 of Collinsella sp. The sequence continues at coordinate 10,232 of JAIJJM010000019.1, forward strand.
GAGGGTGGCCACCATGCGCTCTTGTAGCGCATGGCTTCCTTCTCCTCCGAATGGGACCAAATCCTCGCCGGGGTCCCAGACATCGGTGGGCAGGGCGTCGTGGGGGCCTTCTTCGAAAGTGCCATAGCAGCGCTCGATGATGCCTTCGCAGGGCTCGACTGCTGCGTCCGGGCCGAGGAGCTCGCATGCGACGAGCCGAGCCGTGTCCACGGCTCGGCCTAGAGGCGATGAGACCACCTTGTCGGGGACGACGCCGTGGGCTTTGAGCCATGCAGCTGCCGCCCGCGCCTGCTGGCGGCCCAGGTCGGTCAGCGGTGAATCGCAGCGACCCTGGACCAGCTTTTTTACGTTGAATTCTGTCTGACCGTGGCGGAGTAGATATAGACGTTTCATGCTCTCCCCTTCTGTATAACTTGCTGTACCGGCGCAGCCCTACTCGTGGGTATGGCCTACGTAGTCTTCGTCGATCGTGATCTTGGCAATTGACTTGGGATATTCGGATTCGACACGTTTCGCCAACGCGCGCTTTAGATCCTCGGCGCTCATCGCCAAATCCGAGGGTCGAACGCAGTCAAAAATCACATTGGTGTGCGTAGGGCCCGGCACGCAACGCAAATCGTGAATCGAAAGGCGGCCATCGATCTGTTGAGCCATTGCGTTGATGCGCAGGCGCATGCTCGCCACCTCTGGATCGTCGGTCACGATGGGATCGTAATGGAGCGTGACGATCATGCCATCTTCGTCCCTAAATGCCTTTTCAATGTTGTCAAGCGTGTCATGGCTATCCAGCGGGCTGGTCTCGGCTGCCATTTCGGCGTGAGCGCTTGCGAACTTCCTGCCCGGGCCGTAGTCGTGAACCATCAAATCGTGAACGCCCAAAACGCCGGGGTAGCTCATGATCTTGTCTCGAATGTGCTTGACCAGCTTAGGATCGGGCGCCTGGCCCAAAAGCGGGCTCACCGTATCCTGGATGAGTTCAAAACCGCTCCAGCCAATATAGGCGCCAACGGCAAGTCCAACCCAAGCGTCAAGATTGACATGCACCATCTGGGAAACAATCGCGCACGCCAGCACAGCACCCGTGGCAAGGACATCATTCTTGGAATCCTGCGCGGTCGCATGCATCGTCTCGGACTCAATGCGATCGCCGAGCTTTTGGTTGAGGGCCGCCATCCACAGCTTAACGACCATCGAAAGCGAAAGGACCGCCACCAGGGCAAGCGAGAAATCGACAGGCTCGGGGTGGATGACGCGCTCAACCGAGGACTTGATAAGCTCAAGGCCGATCAGCAGCACGAGCGCCGCCACGACCAGACCCGAGAGACACTCGTAGCGACCATGTCCGTATGGATGTTCGGGGTCTGCCGGCTTGCTCGCCAGCTTAAAGCCAAGCACGCTCACGATGTTTGAGCTTGCGTCGGACAGGTTGTTCATGGCGTCCGCCACAATCGAAACCGATCCCGACAGCACGCCAATTGCACCCTTCGCAGCGCATAGCGCCACATTGGCGAGAATACACACCACGCCCGTCAACGTGCCCACGCGCGCACGGTCGCCCTGTGCACGGCGAATGATCCACTCGACCATCTTCATCAGCCCCCACGGTGCTACCTATATATCTATTGCTCAAACGGATTGTAGTGTAGCCACTTTGTCCTCCAGATACAAAAAGGCCGCAACCCACACGGGCCACGGTCATAGAAGCGAATGTGACAAAGGGACAGTCCCTTTGTCACATCGGCTGGCTACGCGCCCGCCTTCGCCTATCCGTTTATCGCAACGAGGTCATCGGCCTCATCTTGCACAGCAGTCGGCTCTTGCGCCGGCGCAATACCAAAGCAGTAGCTCAGTGCCGCAGACACCGCAAATGCCACACCGCCGGCAGCACAGCACCACAGCAGGTTCGAGATGCCGCCCGTGGCAAAGCCAATGACCATGAGGACATTCGTCATGCCGATGGTATAGGCCGTAACGTGGCCAACGGCCGCAACAAGGCCTCCAATGGCACCACCGATGGCCATGCACGTCAGGCACCTACCGTATTTGAAGCCGCAGCCGTACAGCGCCGGCTCGCTTACGCCACCAAGTACGCCCGAGATCGAGTAGCCGAGCATAAGCGCTTTTTCGTCCCTATCCGTCACGCGAAGCGATGCGCCAAAGGGCATGCCCCAGACAGCAAACGTCGCCATCGTCGCGGCGATAAGGATGCACGAATCCGTTCCCACGCTCATAAACTGCGCGTAGGCGAGCGATAGAACAACGTTGCTGACGCCCGCGATCTTTAGGAACTCCCAGCCCGCGGCGAGCCCCATGAGCGTGAGCAGCGACACGATGCCACCGGAATTGCCAAGCGTAAACATAAGCCGGCCCAACAGCATGCCCAGATAGCTGCCCGCCGGCGCCGTAATGCACAGCGAAATCGGAACCATGACAAGCATGGTCGCAAACGGAACAAACGAAAACGCCACGGCCTTGGGGATAACGCGCTGAAAGAGACACTCCACTCGCCATAGCACGGGCACCGAGATGAGAACCGGAATAACGGTCGTCGTGTAATCGTTGACCGGTGCGGGGAGCAGCCCGTACACGGAAGTCATCGATGCTCCCGTTGTCGATACAGCATCGACAAGCTTGAGCAAATCGGGCGCAATGAGGACGCCGCCCAGCATCATGCCCAGCTGCTCCGAGCACCCGAGCTGGCGGGCGGCAGCCCAACCAAGATAGATGGGAAGAAAGTAGTAACCGGCGTTATAGAGCCAGCTGTAGAACAGCCGATAGATTTCGGAATCGGCAGGCCATAGGCCCAGCATGCCTTCGCCCATTATGACGGCCACGGTACGAAACAGCGCCGCGCAGACAATAAACGGCAATGCCGACATCATGCTTTTGGACAGATAGTCCACCACGGCCATGGCGTTTGATGAAACTGTCGTCGTAAACGAGGTTTTAGAAACTTGTGACATGGAGCATCTTTCCCAATGTGACATGCGGGCTGCCCCTTTGTCACATCGTGTGGTAGTGACCGATTGCACGGTACTTTTCGTAGCGGAGGTTGGTGAGGGTCGCGTCGTCGAGTCGCCCGAGCGCATCGAAGGCCGTAAATGCCGAGGACATGACGGCACCGGCAATCTCTTCGTGAGTTAGGCCCCTATCGTCAATAATGCCGTCGATGATGCCGAGCGCCAACAGATCGGGAGCCGTGAGCTTCAGCGCCTCGGCGGCCTCATCCGCGCGCTCCGTATCCTTCCACAGGATCGACGCACAGGCCTCGGGGCTCACGACCGAATAGGCCGAGCTCGAGAGCATCAGGATGCGGTCGGCCACGGACAGCGCCAGCGCGCCACCGGAGCCGCCCTCGCCTGTCACCACCGAGACAATCGGCGTCTTAAGGCCGCTCATCTCCATGAGGTTCTGGGCAATCGCCTCGCCCTGGCCGCGCTCCTCGGCACCGATGCCGCAAAACGCGCCCGAAGTATCGACCAGGCACAGAACCGGTCGACCAAACTTTTCGGCCTGGCGCATCAGGCGACGCGCTTTGCGGTAGCCCTCGGGATGCGCCATGCCAAAGTTGCGGCGCATACGCTCTTTGGTCGTGGTGCCGCGCTCGATGGCGATGACCGTTACGGGGCGTCCGTCTTTCCAACCAATGCCACCCACCACGGCGGCGTCGTCGCCAAAGTAACGGTCCCCATGGAGTTCCATGAAATCGTCAAATACCGCGTTTATATAATCGCT
>JAIJJM010000619.1 GCA_022728415.1 Collinsella sp.
ACGCACGACACGTCGACGCTCGCCGGTTGGTGCACGCGCTCCTTTGCGGGCGGCGACGAGCCGAGCGGCAAGGAGCTTGCCGGCAAGCTGATGGGCGACGCGCTTGCAAGCAATGCTCCGCTTGTGATGATGCCGCTGCAGGATGTACTGGGGCTAGGCGACGATGCGCGCATGAACGTGCCGGGTGTCGCCACGGGCAACTGGACATGGCAGGCGCAGGAGGCCGACATTGCGGCGGCCGAAGAGAAAACTGCGAAGCTCCTGCGCAACACCCATAGATTCTGGGGCGAAGCGTGATAAAACCCCCGATATAGGGTACAGTTACAGCTGTTTGAATTTTTGCGGGCAGAGTGATCTGCCCGCTTTATGCTGAAAAGGAAGTATTATGGCGCGCTACGATTACAAGTGCACGAGCTGCGGCAACGTGTTTGAGGTTGAGCACCCCATGTCCGAGACGCCCGAGGTCGCGTGCCCGAATTGCGGCGCTCCGGCGACAAAAACGTTCTCGGCCAGCGGCATTAAGTTCGACGGCAGCGGTTTCTACAACACCGACCAGCGCAGTGGCGGCTCCAGCACCAACGCCACAAATGGCTGCTGCGCCAACTGCCCGCACAGCCACTAGCGACAAACGCCCCCGCTACCCAGATTTCCTTATGAGTTGCGGTGAAATAGGGACTGTTTGGCGGGTAGAAGCCGCTATTCAATCCCTATTTCACCGCAACTTAGTAGTTACTTGTGGACCAGGCGGGCGCAGAAGTGGCCGTCGTAGGAGTCCGCATTAACGGGCACACTTTGGAAGAGGCCTCGAGCGTTTTGGCGCAGGGTGACGAGGTTCTTGGCGTAATCGTACTCGGGGAGCTGCAGAATCTGGGCCTCGGAGAGCGGCGCCACGGTAAAACCGGCGCCCTCGGGAGAAGTCAGGAAGGCGTCCACGACCTGCGTGTTCTCTTCATCAAAAACCGAGCAGGTGGCATAGATAAGCTCACCGCCGGCAGCCACGCGCGCGGCTGCCTCCTTGAGCATCGTCAGCTGCAGCTTAGGCAGTTTAGTCGTAACGTCGTCCTCGGTCAGACGCCACGGTATCTCGGGATGACGGCGCATGGTGCCGCTGCCAGAGCACGGCGCATCGATAAACACCGTGTCGAACAGGGCAGGCTCGCCAAGCATGGCGTCAAAGGACGTGAGTACCTCATTGAGCTCGCAGGCATCGCCCGAGACCGTACGGACGCCCGGGATACCCGCCTGATGAAGGCGCGCGAGATTCTGATCGCACTTGCGATCGTGCAGATCGAGCGCGGTGTGTTGACGATCATACCCGGCGCGCTTGGCCTGGCACATCATCACATAGGTCTTGGTGCCGCGACCGGAGCCGATCTCCAGGCAACGACCGGGACGTGTTGCGGCAGTAGCGATAAGCTGAGCATTGAGGTCCGAGGCAACCGCGGCGGCACGCTCAAACACGCCCGATGCAACCGTGACCTGCGCATCGACCGGAGCATGGCAGCCCGGGAAGACAGGCGCAACGAGCTGCGAGATATACGGGTCGGCCTTGGTCGAAAACGCATTCTCGTGCAGTGCAAGCGGAGCAGGCGCAAGATTGCCGGCAAAGTTGAGCACGCCCTCGGGCGTATCGAACGAGGCCATAATACGAGCGGACAGCCAGCGAGGAAGACCCATCAAACGCGAAAGACGAACCAAACGGCGCTCGGACTCATCCACGTCGGATGCCGTGGCAAAGTCCTCAACGTTGTCCGCAACCTTGTGCAGCACCGCGTTAGCCAGGCCCGCGGCAGACTTAGCACCGCTGCGCACCAGCTCAACACCCTGACTCACGGCAACACGACCCGGAGTATGCAGGTAGAGCATCTCGAAGGCCGAAATACGAAGCGCCAAGCGAACACGCGGCGCGACTTTTTTG
>JAIJJM010000020.1 GCA_022728415.1 Collinsella sp.
CATCACCTGGTTCGCCAAGCCCGGCCAGAAGATCGCGCTCGTCGGCGCCACCGGTGCCGGCAAGACCACCGTGACCAACCTCATCAACCGGTTCTACGATATCCAGCAAGGTCAGATTCTGTATGATGGCATCTCCGTGGCCGGCATCAAGAAGCCTGATTTGCGCAGGTCTTTGGGCATTGTGTTGCAGGACGTGAACCTGTTCACCGGTACCGTGATGGACAACATTCGTTATGGCCGTCTGAACGCCACTGATGAGGAATGCATTGAGGCCGCGCGTCTGGTCAATGCGGACAGCTTCATCCGTATGCTGCCCGAGGGATACAACACGGTGCTTGAGGGTGATGGATCCGGCCTGTCCCAAGGTCAGCGCCAGCTGATTTCCATCGCCCGCGCCGCGGTGGCCGATCCGCCCGCGCTGATTCTTGACGAGGCTACGTCTTCCATCGATACCCGTACCGAGGAGGTCGTGCAGGCCGGCATGGATAACCTGATGCAGGGCCGTACGGTTTTCGTCATCGCCCACCGCCTGTCCACCGTGCGCAACTCCGACGTGATCATGGTGCTCGACCACGGCAACATCATCGAGCGCGGCTCGCATGATGAGCTGATCGCGCAAAAGGGCGAGTACTACCAGCTGTACACCGGCGCGGTGGAGCTGGAGTAGTGCTTTTTTGGCTCCCCTCTCTGAGGGGGGCTGTCAGCGAAGCTGACTGAGGGGAGCCGCAGACTAGATACGGCTCCCCTCGATCGTCTGCGGTGAAAACTGCTTTAAGACAGATGACCGCGCTGCTGTCGCTCGCTGTGATGGACGTAGACATCCAGCGAGAGCCGGTCGATAAGCGAGGGAATGACGCCTTTGCGGGTGATCGAGTATCCGGCGGCATAGGTGGCGATTTCGACCGCCTGCCGCACGGTGCATCCATACATCAGATACGAGGCGAGCGCGCTGATGAACGCGTCGCCGGCCCCGGTGCTGTCTACGGGGGGGAAGTCAGCGGCCGGATAGTGACACTCGACATTCTGGCCGCGCAGGTAGCAGCCGTGTTCTCCTTGGGTGACGATGACGCAGCCCGCGCCGCGTTCGAGAAGATGCGCGGCCTTATCCTCCATCGTTTTTCCCTCAGTTTCGATGATTGCCAGTTCGTGCTCGTTCGGCACGAGAATGTCGGCGTTGGCGACGATGGAGTCGGGCAGATAGTCACATGACGAGGGCTTGATAATGGTTTTGGCATGGTGTCGTCGGGCAGTGATCGCGGCGACTTTGGCCGATTCCAACGGTATTTCAGTCTGTATCAGGCAGTATCCGGCGTTGTCGAACAGTCGTTCGTTGGAGGTGATGTCATCCGGGGTAAGCGATGCGTTGGCTCCGGAGAGAATCGCGATAATCGATTCGCCGTTGGGGTCGAGAAATATGAACGACGAACCGGTGTCTTCTCCGGCGCAGCGTCGCACGCCGGCCGTATTGACCCCATGCTGCTCCATCGCCTTGAAAATGTAATCGGACCCATTGTCGACGCCGACATTGCCGATGAGGGTGACGTGATGTCCGAGCTTGGCCGCACCGATTGCCTGATTGACCCCTTTGCCCCCGGGGTAGCGTGCCGCCGATTTGGTGGATACCGTGCCTCCGATGTGAGGTAGCCGCGGCATCGACAGATAGTGGTCGATATTGATGCTGCCGACGACCAACACGTGCTTGACGGCGGAAGTAGGCGGAGCGGCGACCGTGCTGGTGTTGTCGAGATGAAAATCCTGTACGAACGAGGGATGCTGCTCTTTGTCGTGCTCTATCTGTGCAATGAGCTTCTCACAGAGGTAGGCGCCGAAGTCGGAGTTGCGGATGGTGTAGGTGGATATTTCCGCATTGCCGGGATAAGCCAGTGCCTCGGTGGTGTCGTTTTTGATGGAGACGAGCGAGGCGTCCTCCGGTAGCCGGTAATGCAAGGGGCGGATCATCTGCGTGAACTCGAGTGCTCGCCTGTAATGCGAGGAGACAAATCCGGTGATGTCACGGCTTCCGATTTTGCTGGGCAGTGAATCGTTGAGGTCGTAGTAGACCAAGTCGTCGCTATATGGCAGCTGGTGATCGAACAGGCATGAGCGGAAGCCTTCGAGAAAATCCTGTGTGCGGCGGCCTCTGGTCATTAGGCAGGCGATGTGTTGGTGACCTCGTTCGATGAGCTCGTTGGTCAATTTATAGGCCGCCTCTTTATAAGGCAGCAGCAGTGACTGGTCGCCGCCGTTGGGTCCTATGGTCAGCAACGGGGTGCCTTCGGGGAACTGCGAGGCATAAGCGAGACTGTCCGGGGTGGCCGGCTCCCAGATGACGCCGTCGACGTTGCGCCCACATATTGCCGCGATGTTTTTGAGCTCACGTTCCGGATCGGAGTAGCTGTTGTAGGCATCGGTCGCATATCCGGCGTTCTGGGCAGCCTGGATGATGCCGTCCAGCGTGCTATCGAAAGAGATGGGGGAGCGCAGCAGCACTCCGATGGTGTAGCTGCGCGTGTGCTGCGCGGCAGAGGCATATGGCTTGTAATGGTATTCCTTGACGATCGTCAGGACCTTCTTGCGGGTTTCCTCGCTGATGCTGGAATCCTTGCCGTTGACGATCTTGGAGACCGTCGAGGTGGAGACGCCCGCGATGCGTGCGATGTCCCTGATGTTCATGTCTCCCCTCCTGCCTGTTTTCCTCTGTATCAGTGTACAAGGGCGTAGCGTTCTGTTCCTTGCTACGTCGCCATTGTGGGCCGTTCGGTCCAGGTTGTGCGACCCTCGACCCGCCGTGTTGACACTGACGTTGGCGTCCTATAATCTTATCTCAAGAAAACATTTTAGGAAAATAATTTCCTAAGATTCCGCAAGGCAAACAATGCAGATTGCACAATGCGGAAAACCGAGGGTTGGAAAATAAAGGAGGGCCAGCATGGCAAGGAAGCTGTCGTTCTGGGAAGGGATCAAGGCGCAATTCTCCACAAAGTCCCTAGTGCTGATTCCGATCGCGGTTGGAATCAATCTCATTGGCGGAACTCTGTGCTCCGCACTCAAGTTGCCGCTGTTCCTCGACATGATCGGCACCATCGTCGTCGCATGCCTGTCTGGACCATGGGTCGCGGCCCTGACCGGCCTGCTGACCAATCTTTTCCTGGCACTGGTGGCCAACCCGGTCTATCTTCCCTATGCGGCGGTGTCGGTATTGTGCGGTTTGGTCGTCGGCTATATGGTCAAGGCCGGACTGTTCCGCAAGAAGTGGGGCGTCGTGGTCATCTGGCTGGTGTGCACGCTCGTCAATGCGATTTCCGCATCGCTGATCACCGCATTCGTATACGGCGGTGCCACCGGCGTCAACGGTACATCGGTGCTGACGGCAACGCTGGTCGTGGCCATGAAAGACATTCTCGCCTCGGTGATCTCCTCGTCGCTGATCGAGAACCTTATCGACAAGGGCATCACTGTCGCCATCGCATGGGTGATCGTGCAGAAGATTCCCCGTCGCTTTCTCAGCCAGTATGCGGCCGACTCCGTGGGCGGCTCGAACAATGATGCGCTGAGTGATGATGACGAAGAAGAAGACGAGTAAGACATGTCGTCGCATATGCCGGTCATCAATGACACCGTAATTGAGAAGCTGAATCCGATCACCAAGATAGCGGCCGTGTTCGCCTTGGGTCTGTCCGCATTGGCATGGCCTGACTTCACGCTTGGTCTGATACTCGTGGTGTTGCTGTTTGTGGTCTCGTTCTTGGCTCATATACAGCGTGATTTCGCCAAGATAATGTTCGGTTTCGGCATCCCCGTCACTGTGATGCTCATGTTCATCCAAGGGCTGTACAGCCCCAAGAACCGTACCACATTACTGGATTTTGGCTTCGCGCAACTGGGGCTCGAAGGCGTGCTGTATGCGGCCAAAGTGGTGGTGAGCCTGCTGGTGTTCCTTGGCAGCTTCTACATCATGAACAAAACCACCTATGTCGGTGCTATGGTATCCGCGCTCACTTCGGTGGGGCTCAGCGCCAAGGCCGGATACCTGGTGCTCGCCAGCCTGAATGTCGTGCCGCAGATGCAACGACGTATGGCGGTGATCCAGGAGGCGCAATCCGCTCGCGGACTCGATGCATCGGGTGGGGTCATCGCCCGCATCAAGGCGTATATCCCGTTGCTTGGTCCGGTTGTCATGTCATCGCTGACCGACGCCCAGGAGCGGGGTATGACCCTGGAGACCCGCGGCTTCGGCATTACTGGAGTGAAGCAGACCAGTTATGTCAAGGTCAGTTGGAATGCCGCCGACAAGGTACTCAATTGGATTTTCGTCCTATTTCTGATCGCCGTGGTCGCCGTTTCCGTATGCATCCGCATCGGTGTGATTCCGTCGCCGGTCTCGTGGGGAGGCAAGTGAATGAGTCCGATAGTAGAGGTCAAGGATTTCTCCTTCAAGTACCGCGACATCAAGCGTCGGGCCGTCAAACACGTGGACTTCCAAGTCGAGGAAGGCAGCTTCTTCACCATCATCGGCGCGAATGGGGCAGGCAAATCCACGTTATGCAACGCGCTCGTCGGCCTGATCCCGCACTATTTCGTGGGGGCGAGGGCTGGACACATCCTAATTGACGGGACCGATGTCGCCGATTCGACCATCGCCGAATTGTCGAAGACCATCGGCCTGGTGTTTCAGAACCCGTTCAACCAGCTGTCCTACACCGCCGGGACCGTCGCCGAAGAGCTGGCCTACGGATTAGGCAACCACGGTGTGCCCAGAGCGCAGATGATCGACCGCGTCGAAGCTGTGGCGAAATTGATGCGCATCGACCACATCCTAGACAAGAACCCGCTGGAACTGTCGGGTGGACAGGTGCAGCGTGTGGCTTTCGGATCCACTTTCATCATGGAACCGCGCATTTTGGTGCTTGACGAGTGCACCACGCAGCTCGACCCGATGGGCAGCGAGGAGATTTTCGACATCGTCAAACAGCTCAATGCGGACGGCGTCACCGTCATCATGGTCGACCATGACATGGAGCGAGTGGCACGATACGCGGATACCGTCATGGTGCTCGAGCGAGGCGAAGTCGTGGCCCTTGGCTCTCCGATGGAGGTGTTCTCCGATCCGGCGATCGAAGAGCATGGCGTGGAAGTGCCCGATTACGTGAAGATCACCCGTGCGCTCGGTGGCCCGATTGCCATTACCGAGGAGCCGGCCATCCGCATGGCCAAGGAGGCGCTCTCATGAAAATCGAGTTGCAGGCACTGGAGCACGCCTATCCCGGAGGGGACAAGGCCCTTGACGGAGTGGACTTGACGCTTGACGGCAACGAGCCGGTGGCGATCATAGGGCAGAACGGTGCAGGGAAGACCACGCTGGTCAAGCATTTCAACGGCATTCTGCGCCCCACCGGAGGCAAAGTGCTGATCGATGGCATTGACGTCAATGAGCGCAGCACCGCCGAATGGTCCCGCAGCGTGGGCTATGTCTTTCAGAATCCCGACGATCAGCTGTTTCTGGAAAGCGTCCGCAAGGAATTCGAATTCGGTCCGCGCCAGATCGGCATGGGCGATCAGGACATCGCGCATCGCGTGGACAGCATCGCCGAGCTGGTAGGCCTCACCAAAAAGCTCGACGTGCACCCATTCGACCTGACGCCCATCGAGAAGAAATTCTGCACAATCGGTGCCGTCATCATGATGGACCCATCCGTGGTGATCTTCGACGAGCCAACGTGCGGCCAGGATGCGTCGGGCAACGCCCACCTTGCACGCATCATCGAACGTCTGAAAGCACAAGGCAGACTCTGCATCACGATTTCGCACGACATGAAATTCGTCACCGCGAACTTCTCCCATGTCATCGTGATGTACCACGGCCGCGTGCTGCTCGATGGCCAGACCCGCGAGGTGTTTGCCCAGACCGACACACTTCGGCGTTCCTTCGTGACGCCGCCGCCCGTCACCCGAGTGGCTCAGGGTGCAGGCCTCAAGGAGACGGTGTTCTCCGTCCCCGCGTTCATCAACGCCATTGCTCAGGAAAGGAACCATCGTGGCTGATGTCATTGCTCAAATCTATGGAATAAGGAATGTCGAGGACGCTCGCATGGTAATCGACATGGGCGGCGAACATATCGGCGTCTCCTACGGCAAAATCAAGCGGACGCCCGGTCAGCTCGATTGCGAACGGGCCAGGGAAATCTTCGAAGGCGTGCAACCACAGGCCGTGCGCATAGGCCTGACCGTCGCCGAAGACATCGACGAAATCAGCGAGAACCTGCGAGAAGCCATGCCCGATGTGCTGCACCTGTCTGGTGACATCGAAGGCATCAGTCCGGCCGAAGTGGCGGAACTTAAGAGCCGGTTCCCTGAACTGAAGATTATGCAGGCCATCCCGGTGCTGGCCGGAGTGCCTCTCGGAGAACAGAAGGTCATGCAGTATGTGAAGGACTATGAGCCGGTTTCCGACTTCTTCCTCATCGACACTAAAGCACCTGCTGCCGGAGACATCGGAGCGACCGGCCTGACCCATGACCGGGCCATCGACCGGGCCATCATCGAAGCCACCGACGTGCCGTGCATCATCGCCGGCGGTCTGGACGCCTCCAATGTGGCCGAGGCGATCTACGCCACGCATCCGTATGGCGTCGACTCGTTCTCCCTGACCAATTACGACGATGATCGCGCCGATACGGATTGGTGCAAGGACCCGGCAAAGGTCGAGGCTTTTATCAAGGCGGCCAAAGATGCCTAAGGTCGTTGTCGTCGGCGATGCCAACGTGGATGTCATCGTGCCATACCCGCGTTTTCTTAACGAGGAGCGCACGCAGGTCGAATATCCGCAGATCGGCATCCAGGGAGGAGGAACCTCGGCGAACACGGCCGTGGCGTTGGCAAAGCTTGGTCTGGATGTATCGTTCGTGGGCACCGTGGGAGATGACCAGTACGGGCGTTTCGTCATGCAGGACTTCAAGGATGCGGGCGTGGACGTGACCGGGCTGGTTGCGGATTCGACCCTGAACACGGTCGGTGTATTCGCTTTCGTGGACGACCGCGGAGAGAGGTACTTGTGGGGATGGCCCCGCGAACGGCAATCGTTCAAGGTGCTCGACGAAAACCTCGTGCCGATGCACATGATTCGCGAGGCGGATTGGGTCCACTCCTCAGGCATGTGCCTGACCTACGACACCAGTGCCAGGGAGACGATCATCCGCATCTTCGAACAGGCCCACGATGCCGGTGTTCCCACATCCTTCGACCTGAACCTTCGTGTGGATGACGGCGTGCTCGACCCCGATTTCGCGGCTGCACTCGAACGCATTATTCCGAATGTCGATTATCTGCTGGGATCGGGGCCGGACGAGTTCGCCTATTTAGGCGACGACGACATGATGGGCAATGCCGCGACCTATGCGGTGGGCGGCCGGACCGTCATCGTCCGGGACGGCGCCCGAGGATCGATCGGTCTTACGCAAGACGGCCTGACGGAAAGCCCGGCGTTCCGGGTGAACGTCGAAGACACCATCGGAGCGGGAGACGTCTATAACGCCGGTTTCATCGCTGCCAGACTCGCCGGAGCCTCCCTCGCCGAATCATTGCGAGAGGGCAATGCCGTCTCCGCGTACAAAGTGGCCCGCCGCGGGGCGCGTTCCTCGCCGGACGCCGCGCAGCTGCACGAGTTTCTCGTCGGGCAAACCGGCTAAACGCCATACCCGAATATCGACCAATCCAAAGAACACAACCAACGGAGGTATCCCTATGGAAAACAAGAAGAAGGTCATCCTTGACTGCGATCCCGGACACGATGACGCGTTCGGCATCATGCTCGCCGTGCAGCACCTCGACGTGCTGGGTATCACGACCATTGGCGGCAACTGCACACTGGAGAACGTGACCCGCAACGCCATCAAGGTGCTTGAGGTCCTTGGCGCGGCGGACCGTATTGGTGTATATCCGGGGCACAGCTGCCCGATGGTCGCACCGCTGGTCACCGCACCGCAGTTCCACGGTGAGACTGGTCTGGACGGTCCCGTGCTGCCGGAACCGACGCACGCCGCACAGAACAAGCATGCGGTCGACTTCATCGTCGACACCGTAATGAACACGGATGACGTGACGCTGATCGCCACCGGTCCGCTGACCAACATCGCCTCCGCCATCAACCGTGAGCCGCGCATCGTGGAACGGGTCAAGGAACTGTGCATCATGGGCGGGTCCGTCACCTACGGCAACTGGACCCCTGCCGCCGAATTCAATATCTTCGTCGACCCCGAGGCGGCGTCGCGCGTGTTCAACTCCGGCATGCACGTCAAGATGACTGGCATCAACCTGACCCGTCAATGCGAGCTGACCGCCAAGCACGTAGCCAAGTTCCGTGAGATCGGCACCAAGGCCGCGAACCTGGCCGCCGACCTGACCGATTTCTTCATCGGCGCATGCGAGGAGGAGTCCGAGCTGACGGGCGCCACCATGCACGACGCATGCGCGGTGGCATGGGTTATCGACCCGTCGCTGATCACTGCGGTCCCGATGCATATCGATATCGAGCTGCACGGCACACTCACCCGCGGCATGACCGTGTGCGACTACCGTCATCTGCGCGGCACCGTGCCTGCCGTGGATCTTGAGCGCACTCCGACGATGGGTTACCGCGGCGAAGAGCCGAATGCGGAAGCCGCGCTGGAACTCGACTTCCCCGGATTCGTTGATTTGCTGAACAGCACCCTCGAAAACTACGACTGAGTCTTGCCCCTGAACAACCCCCTCCACCGCCGGCCGGCGATTCCAACCCCTTCTGGCCGGCCGGCGGTATCTCACACTCGATCATCGACCGCCGCCATGCGAATGAACGAAAGGAGCAGGCCGATGGAATACCGATGCCTGTTATGGGATTTTGATGGCACCCTTGCCGACACCGGCAGCGACGTGTGGAATTCCCTGACGTACGCCGCGCGTCGTGCGGGTGGGGCGATCGATGACCTGTACATGCGCGATGACGCCAATCTGGCCGATCCGATGGATGAGATCATGCGGCACGTGATCCCCTATCCCGGGGAGGCGTATCTGGAGACATTTGATGAGGATGTACGCGTACACTACCGCACGCTCAATGATTTTTCGCGCACCAGACTCTATCCGGGCATTCAGAGCATGCTGAATGAGCTGAAGGAACACGGCGTACGCAATATCATCGTCACCAACAAGCCGGAGGGCGCATTGAGCCGCATACTCGGCAGCAAAGGCTGGGCGAACCTGTTCGACGATTGGATCTGCCCCGATTCCATACCCGGCCGTGAGGCGACGAAGGTCGAAATGATGGCCGAAATCGTTCGACGGCATGGCATCGCGCCGAGACAATGCCTCTATGTGGGAGACACCTTCAGCGACATCGAAGCTGCACGGACCAACGGCATCTCCTGCATAGCGGTCACATACGGGGATGGCGACGAAATCGCGTTGCTCAGCAGAAACCCCGCATATGTGGCGCGCGACATCGCGGAACTCAACGACATCATGACGGACACCGTCATACACGCAAGGAGCATGATATGAGGGATTTCACCATATGCATCGGAACCACCTTTGTTTTCGGGCGCGACGCCGAAACCAAAGTGGGAGACGAACTGGGCGCAAAGGGCGTTTCCCGCGTGCTCATCCATCATGATGGCGGAGCATATTTGGAAGCCAGCGGCTTGCTAGATGCCGTGCGCCACAGCCTTGGACGGGCCGGCATTTCCTACACGGAGCTTGGCGGCGTGAAGCCGAATCCCCGACTGACGCTGGTGCGTGAAGGCATCGCCATCGCCAAAGCCCGCAATGTCGACGCCGTTGTGGCCATCGGCGGAGGCAGCGTCATCGATTCGGCCAAGGCAATCGCGCTGGGAGCTGCCGGAGAGCGTGACGTATGGGATTATTTCACCGGCAAAGTGCCGGTAGAGCGCACCCTTCCCGTCGCGGTGGTACTGACGTGCCCGGCATCGGGCAGCGAATCCAGCCAGGTCGCCGTCATCAACAATGAGCATGAGCATTCCAAGCTCACGCTGAGCGAACCAGTGCTCCGGCCGGCATTCGCGTTCATGAACCCCGAACTCAGCGTCACGGTGCCGGCGTTCCCCACTGCCTGCGGCATTGTGGACATGTTCTCCCACATCTGCGAACGGTATTTCAGCGCCGGCAACGAGATCGGCGTGATCGACCGTATGGCCGAAGGCGCATTGCGCACCTTGGTCGATGTCGGCCCGAAATCGTTGGCCGACCTTGCCGATTACGACTTGCGAGCGCAAATCATGTGGATCTCCACCATCGCGCAGAACAACACCCTCGGCGTGGGTCGTGAACAGGACTGGTCCACCCATCTGATTGCCAACGAGCTGAGCGCGCTATACGACACCCCTCACGGGGCCACCCTGTCAATCATCATGGGATCTTGGATGCGCGTGGCTAGCGAGAAGGCCCCGTTCCGTTTCGCGCGATACGCCACTGAGGTATTCGGCACCAGGCCCGGCTCGATGAACGAAACCGAACTGGCCCGGCGTGGCATCGCCGCAACGGAATCGTTTTTCCGCTCGCTCGGCATGCCTGTTTCCTTCAAGGACTTCGATCTGCCGGGCGACGGCATCGAACGCATGTTGGACAACATCGATTTCTACGGGCCGGACGCCACCATCGGATCCATTGCCCGCCTTGATCGCGACGATTGCCGTCGCATCTACGAACTGGCTCTCACCGGTCCCGTCATGGGAAAGGAGTCTTGATGCGCATACTGAATTTCGGCTCGCTGAACATCGACTATGTGTACGGGGTGGATCACTTTGCGGCCAAAGGCCAAACCATCACCTCGCATTCGCTCGACGTGTTCCCCGGGGGCAAGGGGCTGAATCAATCGATCGCATTGGCTCGTGCCGGCGCCGATGTGCACCATGCCGGCCAGGTAGGACGGGACGGCATGTTCCTACGCGACCTGCTCGAATCCTGCGCGGTGGGCGTGACCTCGGTGGTAGTGCGCGATGATGTGCGCAGCGGCAACGCCATCATCCAAAACGATGCCAGCGGCGACAACTGCATTGTGCTGTACCCCGGCGCGAACCGTGCCATCGACCGTGATTTCGTCGATCAGGTGCTTGACGGGTATGGGAAGGACGATTGGCTGCTGCTGCAGAACGAAATCAGCGAACTGCCCTATATCGTGTCCCGCGCCAAGGCCCGCGGCATGTTCATCGTGCTCAATCCCTCGCCGGCTGACTCGCGGCTCGACGAAGTCGATCTTGATGCCATCGGCTGTTTTGTACTCAATGAGGGCGAGGCGGCGATGCTCACAGGGGCCGAAGAAGACGGGGAGACACTGATTCGTGCGATGCGTGCGCGTTTCTCCTGGGCGGATATAGCCCTCACCCTCGGCGAGCGCGGTTCGATGTATTTGCGTGGGGAGCACGTCGTCACGCAGTCCGCTTATCTCGTCGACACGGTCGACACCACGGCGGCCGGCGACACCTTCACCGGTTATCTCCTTGCCGACCTGATGTCCGGCGAACCCATCGCCCATGCACTTGATTCCGCCGCGAAGGCCTCGGCCCTCGCGGTATCCAGAAGAGGCGCGGCGCCGTCGATTCCCATGCGAGAGGAGGTAGCTGTTTTTACTCCTTGCGCTCGCGCATAAGGCGTTCCACCAAACTCAAACCAATAGAAAGGAACCACCATGACAGAAACCGCTGTCAAGGAGAAGGCGAACGGTATCCCGGTGCCTGAAGAGGGCACCGAAGAGTTTGCCCGTATGAACAAGATGGCAAAGATCGCCATCCCGATCGTACTGATCATCTTCACCATGGGCGTGCTGCAGCAGCAGGCTTTCGGCATGATCTATGTGAACATCGGCGACCAGCTCGGCCAGGCCAACCTCGCCCCGCTGATCACCTCGATTCCGGGCATCGTGCTCGGCATCGTGTGCGTGATCTACGGTTCTCTCGGCGACTTCGTGTCCCTGAAGAAGATGATGATTCTCGGCACGATCGTGTTCGTGCTCGGTTCGATCCTCGGCTGCTTCGGCGACCTGAGCATCTGGATCGTCATCGCCGCCCGTACCGTGCAGTCCGCAGGCTGGCAGGTCTCCGGCTCCATCTTCCTGGTGCTCGTCTCCAAGTACATCGAGAAGAAGAAGCGAGTCATCTGGTACGGCGTGTTCGTCGCCGTGTTCCGTATCGCCGCGGCTCTGGGTGTCTTCCTCGCCGGCTACATGACCCTTGTAGATTGGCGCATCCTCTTCGGTATCGGCATCATCGCGGTGTTCTTCATCCCGATCCTGGCCAAGAACCTGCCTGACGAGCATGCCAAGGGCGCGCGCATCGACGTGATCGGCTTCACGCTCATTGGCCTGTTCGCCGGCTCGGTGACCATGTTCTTCACCGACATGACCATCTTCTGGGGTATCGCGGTGCTGGTCACCGGCGTGGCCTTCGTGGTCTACATCAACAAGGCCGCGGATCCGTTCATCACACCGAAGATGCTCACCAACCCGGCCTTCGCGATGACCATGATCGTCATCTTTGTCGGCTACTTCTTCAGCTACACCCTGAACGCCGGCTGCAACGCCATCGGCCTGAACGTGTACGGCATCGACTCCTCCCAGGTCTCCAACCTGCTGGTGTGGTCGATCATCCTCGCCGCCATCATGGGCTTCGCCGCTGGCCCGATTATCCAGAAGATCGGCCGCAAGGCCTCCATCATTCTGGCGCTCGCCTGCATGGGCGGTGGCCTGATCGCCGTTGCGTTCCTGATTCCGATGGGCCAGATTTGGGCTCTTGCCGTGGCGCCGTGCATCTACTACTTCGGCACCTCGTTCTTCTACCAGCCGATTGTGGATACCGCAACGCTGACCGTGGAGGCCGAGGAATCCGGACGTGCATTGGGCTTCAACGATCTGATGCAGGCCATCACCGGTTCGGTCGGTGTCGCGATCTTCGGCCAGCTCATGGCCAATGGCGCGATGAGCGGCGGCTCGCTGTTCGGCACCGAATCCGGTCCGGCCTCGACCTATGCCAACGTCTTCATGGTCGGCGGCATCATCGTCCTGGGTGCGATGGTTATCTTCATCTGCTCGATGAAGATGATCTACAGCCGCTCCCGCGTCGCCGAAGACGAGAGCTGACATCAGGTCATATCGTCTGCTGATGTGATATTGATATCGCAAAGCCCGTGACCGGTGTATTCCGGTTGCGGGTCTCGCGCGTTACGCTAAGTAGTAAAGTCATTTACTGAAGTACTACGTAACGTTTGCATTGGGGGAGATGCTGTCATGGTCACGGTGAAGGAAATCGCATAGAAATCCGGATTTTGGCAGGCAGCGGTATCCCGATTATTGAATGGCGACCCGACGTTGTCGGTTAAGGAAGAGACTCGCCGCCGCATTATCGAAGTCAGTGAATGGCTTGGCTGTACCGCCGGCTCTCGTCACATCTCTTTGCCGCGCCGAGTGACCGTATTGGACAATGCCACTCGTCAAGAGGAACTTGCGGACGCTTGTTTTGTGGCGCTATTGCTGTTTTCGTGGGTGTGGGTTCGTCGTTGAGCCGTTGGTTTCGTAAGTGTAGGGGGCGTTTCCGCGTATTCTGTTTTCCGACCAAAGAAACGAACCACGGAAAACGCCTGATGAACGGCATATTCAAACGTCTCCTCAACGTCAAAGGCATGGTCGTCGAGTCCGCGAGGATCGTCGACGGCCCGCTGCGTCCTGAGCCCGTGCTCGAGGTCCATGTGCGCGCCGGGAAGGCGGCGCCGCGCTGCTCGCGCTGCGGGCGGAAACGACGTGGTTATGGCCGGGGCGGCGGCGTGCGCCGTTGGCGGCACCGGGATTTCGGCTGCTGGAGGGTGGGGCAGGTCGCCATGATGCCGCACGTCGACTGCCCCGGGTGCGGCGTGGTCGTCGCATCGG
>JAIJJM010000620.1 GCA_022728415.1 Collinsella sp.
CGCAAGCCGAACGACATCGTCAAGCTGGGCGTCGGGCGTACCTTCCAGACCGCATCGGTGGTCGAAGAGCTGTCCGTGTTGGAGAATCTGCAGCTGGCCGAGGGCTTCCGCAAGAAGGGTCGTGAGCTGTTCCAGCCGATGGGCGGCGTTTCGCAGAACATCGAATACATGATGGACGTGTGCAATCTGACTGTGGATGCAAACAAGCCCGCAGGCATCCTGCCGCACGGCAAGAAACAGTGGCTGGAAATCGGTATGCTGCTCGTGCAGGACGCGCACCTGCTGCTGCTCGACGAGCCGGTGGCCGGCATGACTCCGGCCGAGCGTGTGCAGACCGGTGAGCTGCTCAAGCGATGCAGCAAGAACCGCACGGTCATCATCGTGGAACACGACATGGATTTCATGCGTCAGTTCGCCGATTCGGTCACGGTGCTCAACCAGGGCGAAATCCTTGCCGAGGGTTCGGTCGAAGACATCCAAAACAACGAAGAAGTAGTCCGCATCTACCTGGGCGGCGGAGAAAACTAACTCCCTGTCTCCCCTCCCTGAGGCCGAGGCGTTAAGCAAACAGCCCAGTGGGCTGTTTGTAGCCGAAGGCGAGACGATAGTCGAACCAGCAGGTTGCAGGCAAGGCCCGTCCTTAATTGCGGACGAGCTGTCACCGAAGGTGACTGAGGGGAGTAGGTAAGAGGAAGAAGCGCAATATGGACCGCACTGACAACAACCATCGCATCCCGGAATGCGCTTTTTCAGTGCATATTGAGGGTGATACAACGCGCCTCAACATCAATATGCACGACGCCGTAGAAAGTGAATAATCATGGCAATGCTTGAAGTAAAGGATTTGAACACCGGTTACGGCAAAGTGACCGTCGTCAACGACATCAGTTTCGACGTGGCCGCCGGCGAATGGGTGAGCATCGTCGGCAACAACGGTGCCGGTAAGACCACGCTGTTGAAGGCGATTCTGGGCTTGCTGCCCGTTTCGTCCGGTTCGATTAGTTTCGAGGGCAAGGACATTACCAAGGCTGCACCGAACCAACGCATCCGCAAGGGCATGGCGTTCGTGCCGCAGGGCCAGCAGTCCTTTGGCACCATGACCGTGGACGAAAACCTGCACGTGGTCGCCGACCGCTACGGTTCAGAGGCCAAGGCCCGTTACGACGAAGCCGTGGAAATGTTCCCGGTCTTGAAGGAATTTGCTGGCCGACGTGCCGGTCTGCTGTCCGGTGGCCAGCGTCAGCAGCTTTCGATTGCCCGCGCGCTGATCACCCGCCCCAAGCTCATGATTCTCGATGAGCCGACCGAAGGCATCCAGCCCAATATCGTCGCCGAAATCCAGAAGGCCATTCGCATGATGGCCGAAGACAAGGGTATCGGTGTGGTCTTGGTTGAGCAGAAGGTCCAATTCGCCGTCGAGCGCGCCGACCGCTACTACGTCCTGGCCTCCGGCCGTTTCATCGCCACCGGCGAAGGCGGCCCCGACCAAGTAGAAGCCGCCAAGGAATCCATGAGAGTGTGATTAATTCGACCCCCGTTTATGGCCATAGAGCGTTATGAGAAACGTCCCGTTCTTATAACGCTCTTATTATTGGGCGATGTTAGGGCTCACATTGGTGTGCCTGAAAAACTCCAGTCAACAACAGAGGATGTTATGAGACTTACACCACGAGAGACTGACAAGTTGATGCTGTACTTGGCGGGGCAGCTTGCCAAAGACCGCAAAGCCAGAGGCGTGAAGCTCAACTATGTGGAGGCGATTGCGTTGATTTCCGCCGAATGCGTTGAGCGGGCGCGTGAGGGAAGCACTGTGGCGGAGCTCATGGCATACGGTCGCACGCTGCTCAAGCCTGAAGATGTGATGGATGGCGTGGCCGAGATGCTGGAAGTGGTGGAGGTCGAGGCCACGTTCCC
>JAIJJM010000621.1 GCA_022728415.1 Collinsella sp.
CACCGGCATCTGGCACGGGGCGAGCTGGAACTTCCTCATCTGGGGACTCTACTTCGCCGTCCTGCTGATTTTGGAAAAGGCTTTCCTGGGCAAGCTCCTCCATGCCCTTGACGAACTGCTTGCGCTTGAGCGTATCGACCTGCGTAATGCGAGCGAACATCTCGGGGGCAAACGTCGGGATCTGCGGATACTGCACGTGGCGCTTGCCGGAGCACACGGTGTCGCCGATGCTAAAGATACCCGGATCGAACAGGCCCACGATATCGCCCGCGTACGCCTCGTCCACGATGGCGCGGTCGTCGGCCATCATCGACGTGCCCGTGGCAAGCTTGAGCTTGCGGTTGCCCTGCACGTGGAAAGCGTCCATGCCGCGCTCGAACTTGCCCGAGCAAATGCGAACAAAGGCGATGCGGTCACGGTGATTCTTGTCCATGTTGGCCTGGATCTTAAACACAAAGCCGCTAAAGTCGTCGCGGCAGGGATCGACCGGCTCGCCGGTGAGCGTATCGGTATAGGCGCGCGGCGTCGGGGCCAGACGCAGGAACTCCTTGAGAAAGGGCTCCACACCAAAGTTGGTGAGCGCCGAGCCAAAGAACGCCGGGCTCAGCTTGCCACAGGCCACGGCATCCAAGTCGAGCTCGTCGCCGGCACCATCGAGCAACTCGATGTCGTCCATCAGGTTCTTATGGTTCTCCTCGCCGATGAGCTCGTCCATGGAAGGATCGCCCAGCTCGGCCTCGACCTCGGCGACCTTCTTGGTGGCGTTGGCGTGGCCGTCGCCCTCAAAGGCAATGACGCGACGGGTCTGACGATCGAACACGCCGCGGAAGTTGCGGCCGCTGCCGATCGGCCAGTTCATGGGATACGTATTGATACCCAGGACATTCTCGATCTCTTCCATGAGCTCAAACGGATCGCGAGCATCGTGGTCGAGCTTGTTCACAAAGGTGAAGATGGGAATGTGGCGCAGTGTGCAGACCTTAAAGAGCTTTTTTGTCTGGGTCTCGACGCCCTTGGCGCCGTCGATGACCATGACTGCGGCGTCGGCGGCCATAAGGGTACGGTAGGTATCCTCCGAGAAGTCCTGGTGGCCGGGGGTATCGAGGATATTGACGCAGGCGCCGTTATAGGTGAACTGCAGCACCGAGGAGGTAACGGAAATGCCGCGCTCCTTCTCGATGTCCATCCAGTCCGAGACGGCATGCTTGGCCGAGCTCTTGCCCTTAACCGAGCCGGCAGTCTGAATGCTACCGGTATAGAGCAGCAGCTTCTCGGTCAGTGTGGTCTTACCGGCGTCCGGGTGGCTGATGATCGCGAATGTGCGGCGCGACGAGATTTCATCCGACAGGCTTGCCATGCGGATCCTTTCTTGCATTGAGTGCATTACGTCGTTGTAACCGCACTATTGTAGCCGCGAAATCTCGCTCTAGGGCGCCTATCAGGACAAATTCATCAGTTGGGGCTCGGACGGTGGAATGTCAGCGGTGTTCCGCGACGGTTCATCTCAATCTGTAACACCTAAAAGGGTTTTCGACCTCCAGATGTTACAGGTTGAGATGAACGCACAGGGCGGGCAACCAATATCTTGATCTGTAACAGTTAGTCATCCAAAACGGGTCTAGATGTTACAGATCAAGACAAATGAATGGACCTGTCGACAAAATCTCAATCTGTAACAGATAAACGGGTCTGTGACCTCCAAATGTTACAGATCGAGACAAACGAATGGACAGACAAATAAGATCTCGATCTGTAACAGTTAGTCATCCAAAACGGGTCTTAGTGTTACAGATTGAGATGAATGAGTAGAGGGAGGTTGATTTTCAATCTCAACGCAACAGCCTGAACGGACCCCGCGTTTCCGCAGCTAGCGCAACGCGGAACTAGCTCCCGGCACCTGGCCATAGCCTCGT
>JAIJJM010000622.1 GCA_022728415.1 Collinsella sp.
AAAGGAGAATGCGGCGCAAATGCCCAGGAACGCCATGTGCTCGCGATCGAGCGTGGCGCGCACCTTCTTGATGCAGTGGACCCAAACAGGCACCATCGCCACCGCCATGACGGCATCGGTTTGCGGGGATAGATAGTTATCTGGAATGTGCATATACGCCTCCCGGTTGTCGGCACGCAGAATCGCAGCGCCGCATGAACCATTTCATAAGTGTTACGAGCTAGATGATTCGTAACACGCCGCAGGCTATGATAGCAAAACGGCACGCCGCCACAAAAGCAGCACGCCGTTTTGTAATGCGCATGTCATATATGAAGGCTCGTCGGTGCCTTATTCCGAACACCGCGGTCACGCAGAGCCCACAGCAACCGCCACTAGGCCCTGCGCTCCCGGCGCAAGCTCTAGCCGCGGACCTCGCCGTTTACGCCCTTGCACACCTTGGTGACGATCTTCTGGTGCGCCTTCTCGACCTCTTCGCTGGTGAGCGTATGGTCGTCGGAGCGATACGTAAGCGCGAAGGCCATGGACTTTTTGCCCACGCCCACACGGACCGGATCGCGGTAGACGTCGAACAGGCGCACGCCCTCGAGCAGCTTGCCGCCGGCGCTGGTAATACGGCGCTCAAGATCCTCGCAGGTCACGGAATTATCGACCACGATAGCCAGGTCGTGCTCAACAGCCGGGTACTGCGAGAACTCGCGGTAGTTCCCCTGATTGCGGGCGCCCTTGATCAGCTTGTCCAAGTCGAGCTCAAAGGCAACGACGACCTCATCGATGCCCATCGCCTCGCGCGCCTCGGGGTGAATTTCGCCGACCCAGCCCAGCACGGTACCGCCGGACAGAACCTCGGCGGCACGACCCGGCTGCAAGAAAGCGTAGCCCTCACCCTCGACGGGACGAAAGCGAACCTTCTCGATGCGCAGCTGGGCGAGCAGCTCCTCGACAATGCCCTTGCCAAAGAAGAAGCGCAGCTTGCGGTACTTCATATTCCAGGACTGATCGCTCCACTGGCCCGAGAGCACGCCCGCCACGGACTTGGTCTCCTTGGGCAGGCTGGCGTTCGCGCGGCCGTGGAACAGGCTGCCGACCTCGTACAGGTGCACGTTGGGCGTGCCGTGCGCCTCGTTATAGGCCACGGATTGCAGCAGGCCCGGCAGCAGCGAGCGGCGCATCTCGGTCTGCTCGGCTACCAGCGGGTTCATGAGCACCACGGGGCAACCGCGGCCCTCGGTGGACATACCGATCTTCTCCAGGTCGCCCGGGGCGGCAAAGCCAAAAGTCGTGGTCTCGTTGAGGCCGCAGGCGCGCAGGATCTCGCCGACCTTGCGGGTGAGCTTCTGCTCGCGGGTCAGACCACCAATATGGTTCTTGGCAGCCGGGATGGTCGCCGTCACGCGGCCCATGCCCCACAGGCGCAGGACCTCCTCAATCAGGTCAATCTCGCGCGGCAGGTCGGGACGGAAGCTCGGCGGGGTGACCATGAAGTCCTCGCCGTCGCGCTCGACGGTGCAGCCCAGACGGGTGAGCGAACGCTCGATAAAGTCGGGCTCGATGTCGGCACCGCAGATGGCATGCACGCGGGCCAGGCGCAGCTTGATGCTGTCGATGGTCTTGGGCGCGGGGAAAACGTCGACATAGCCGGGAGCGACCTCGCCGCCGGCAATCTCCTCGATAAGCGCGCAGGTAACGTTGGCGACATCCACGCAGCCGGTCTCGTCGACCTGGCGCTCAAAGCGAATGGAGGCATCCGAGATTAGCGAAAGATCGCGGCTGGTGTGCGAGGTGCGGCCGGCGTTGAAGCAGGCGCTCTCGACCATCACGTCGACGGTGTCGTCCTCGATTTCGGAATCCATGCCGCCCATAACGCCGGCCAACGCCACGGGGCGCTCGCCATCAGCATGATCGCCACGGGC
>JAIJJM010000623.1 GCA_022728415.1 Collinsella sp.
CTTTCATCAACTTCACATCAAGAAATTAAAAAATTTAAACATTAATCTAAATAATAACAACCTGATCACATAATCGGGTTTGACAACGAGTGACCTTCCATACCAGTTAATTAAGGATGATTTATGAAAAAGTATATTATTCCCTTCGTTGCGACAACGTTGATGTTTAGCGCAACAACCTTCGCCAAGGATGTCGATCAAGGAACGCTAACCATTAGAGGAGAAGTTGTTGATACAACGTGTTACTTTGTTAATGGTGATTCGACAACAGATATCGTTGTCGAAGATGTTGTAACCAGTGCAATGAATCAACTTATCAATAATGAAATCTATACTTTAAAAACCGGTTCAACCTCTCATGACTTAGAAATTCAGTGTGACGGCAATACAGCCCCAAGTATCGAAGTGCTAGCATCAGAGTTTGATGCTAATAACTTTACGCTGAATAAAGGAACTGCTGAGAACATTGGCTTTGCCATTTTCCTCGATGATGGAACTTTGACCAGAATGAGACCGGGGTTAAAAACACCGCTGAAAGATAATGGCTCTGGTCAATATTTTCTTAATTTAAGTGCACAATATGCCCGCACAAGTGGCAATCCTGTTACAAAAGGCTCCGTAGAGTCAACCGTAACGATTAAAATCAGTGCAGATTAACGTTTTTTGCCGGTAGCTCTGCTACCGGTATTATTTACGGAGTGATTACGTGAGAATAATAACAGCATTACTGATGTCATTTTTTATTTTACCTGTTCATGCCGGTGTGGTCATCTATGGTACGCGCATTATTTATCCGGAAAAAAACAGAGAAGTTCTCGTACAGTTAATGAATCAAAGTAAAAATGCCTCTTTGATTCAGGCATGGATCGATGATGGGAACACCACTATCGCGCCAGAAAAAATTCAGGTCCCATTTATTCTCACACCGCCAGTAAGTCGTGTAGCAGGTGGTTCTGGCCAACAACTTAAAATAAGAAAAATGCCAAACAATTTGCCTCACAATAAAGAAAGTTTATTTTATCTAAATGTTCTGGATATCCCTCCAAACAACCCACAAAATGCAGGAAAAAACAAAATTAAACTTGCATTGCAAAACCGTATAAAGTTACTTTGGCGTCCAAGCGGAATAGCTCCGGTAGATAAAAAAAGCCTTTCTCAATTAAATATCAAAAAGAAAAATAACGCCATCTCAATAAACAACGAAACAGCCAACTGGATAACGGTTACAACTATCAAAGCACAAAACGTGAAAGTTAATAATGAAAGTATCTTACTGCCTCCATTTTCGAATAACGACATTACATTAAAAAATAACCACGCATCAGAATATGAACTAACGGTAGTTGATGATTACGGGAATAACATCCATAGTAAAATCGCCGCACGATAACAGGAAAAAGTCATGTTAAGGACGACACGATGGGTCGCTGCTATTATTTTTTTGTATTCTTTTCCGGGTTATGCTGAAGAAACTTTTGATACACACTTTATGATCGGCGGCATGAGAGGAGAAAAAGTTTCCGAATATCGTTTCGATAATAAACAACCTCTTCCGGGAAACTACGAACTTGATGTTTATGTAAACCACCAGTGGCGTGGGAAACAAGATATCACGATCCCAGAGTCACCAGCCAAACCATGTCTGCCTAAGGTGCTACTAACCACACTGGGGGTAAAGACCGATAATCTCAATACAGAAGATAATTGTATTTTACTGGATGAAGCGGTTCATGGTGGACAATATCAGTGGGATATCAGTGAACACCGACTAAATTTAACGATCCCACAGGCGTATATCAATGAACTTGAAAGAGGTTACGTTCCCCCGGAAAGTTGGGATCGCGGCATTGATGCTTTTTATACCTCCTATAATTTAAGTCAGTATCGCTCTTATGACAGCAATAATAACAGT
>JAIJJM010000624.1 GCA_022728415.1 Collinsella sp.
GCAAACAGATCGTCTTCGCCCTCGTCAAACGCGCGTTTCGCATGCCTGGCGGCAGAAGCGGTGACTCCGCGGCCGTTGCGTGTTGCGTTGCTCGACCCCATCTTGTCCCATCCTTTCGAAATACTCACATTCATCGATTATATGGAACTTGCCTTGCGGCCGACTCTCGGATTCGTGCATTCCAGAACTCGCGCTCAAAAGGGGAGGGGCGCAGGTGCGCTGACTATTTGTCGCCGGCGGCAGCCTTTGCCTCGTTGAGGTAGCTATAGAAGCTGTACTTTGAGATGCCAAAGAACTCGCAGGCGCGTTCGCTCGACTTGGAGATGAGAAAGGCGCCGCGACGGTCGAGGTAGCCAATGGCGCGGATGCGCTCGTCTTTGGTCATGAGCGCCGCGGGCTTGCCCACAAACTGTTCGCACTCGCGCAGCAAGTCTTCGAGCAGGGCGCCGATGTTTTTGGTAATGGGCTCAGGCTCGGTGTAGTCCGTGCCGCCGGTGCCGGTAAAGGCATCGAGCGAGCGCTCAAAAGCCTTCATGAGCGTAATGTCAAAGTTAATGCCCAAAATGCCGACGGGCTTGCCCTCGTCGTTGCGGATAAAGATGGTCGAAGACTTAAGCAGCTTGCCGTCGGCGGTTTTGGTGAGGTATGGCTCGCGGTCGTGCACGTCGGTGATGCCCTCGTGCATGGACTCAAACACAATATGGCTGGGGCCGTCACCCAGTTTGCGCCCACTGACGTGGCCGTTTTCGATCACTACGATGGAGTGGTCCACGTCCTCGGTCTCCAGGTCGTGGACGACGACTTCGCAGTTGGGACCAAATTGGAGCGCCAAGCCGTGTGCAAGGCGCTTGTAAAACTCAATCTGTGCGGGGGTCATGGGTGCCTTCCTAAAAATTAGTTTGGGCACACTGTGCCATAAACCACACCTGTTCGCAAATAACGAAAGCGTCGCTGCGTTATGTGACCGTTCGGCGGCGAAAAGGTACCGATTACGGCAACAAACAATTTGTTATGTTATCCAATCAAAAAGTGTGATAGAACAGTGCTAACAAACTTTTTGTTTGGCATCCACATAAAAGTTCAGCCGCATGAATGGGAATGGGCTGAAACGCGTATGCGGGGGCCGGCAAGAGATGACTTAAGGAGTTCACCGTATGGCCGACAAGATTCAGTGGGCGGGCAACGCGATGCCCAAGAGCGATGATGAGCACTTGGGAATCATGAGCCTCGACCACGTGAAGAAGGCCCGCGCCTTCCACCAGTCGTTCCCCCAGTACACCGTCACTCCGCTTGCCCGCCTGGACGGCCAGGCCGCACGCCTGGGCCTTTCCAGCCTGTGCGTTAAGGACGAGAGCTATCGCTTTGGCCTCAACGCCTTTAAGGTCCTGGGCGGCTCGTTTGCCATGGCCAACTACATTGCCGACGAGACCGGCAAGGACGTTGCCGAGTGCACCTTCGATTACCTGACCTCCGATCAGCTTGCCAAGGACTTTGGCCAGGCCACCTTCTTTACCGCCACCGACGGCAACCATGGCCGCGGCGTGGCATGGGCTGCCAACAAGCTGGGCCAGAAGGCCGTCGTGCACATGCCCAAGGGTTCCACCAAGCCTCGCTTCGATAACATCGCCGCCGAGGGCGCCACGGTGACCATCGAAGAGGTCAACTACGACGAGTGCGTGCGCATGGCCGCCGCCGAGGCCGACGCCTGCGAGCGCGGCGTCATCGTTCAGGACACCGCCTGGGAGGGCTACGAGAAGATCCCGTCTTGGATCATGGAGGGCTACGGCACCATGGCTTCCGAGGCAGCCGAGCAGCTGCGCGAGATGGCCATCAACCGCCCGACGCACGTCTTTGTCCAAGCCGGCGTGGGCTCGCTGGCCGGCGCCGTGGTGGGCTACTTCACCAACCTGT
>JAIJJM010000625.1 GCA_022728415.1 Collinsella sp.
GGCCGAGCGGCAGGCGCGCATCTCGGGGGTGTAGACATCGAAGACGCCGGCGTTGTGGGTCTTGCGCTCGAAGGTGTAGCGCTCGACAACGTTCTCGTCGACCTTGTAGCCGTGCTGGCTGGCAGCCTGGCAAGCGATGCGGATACCGCCGTTGACGTGCAGCGCGCGCTTAAGCGGCTTGTCAGTCTGGAGGCCGACAATGGTCTCCATATCACGATGGGCGTTATCGATGTAGCCAGCTGGATGGCTCACGATGCCCGTGACGGTCTTGGTGTCCATATCGAGGACGCCACCCTGCTCGCGCTCCTTGAGCAGCAGGTCGAGGACCTCGCCCCACAGTTCCTTGGTACGCTCGGTCGGACCGGCGAGGAACGAATCGTCACCCTCGTAGGGGGTGTAGTTCTTCTGGATGAAGTCTCGGACGTCAACCTCTCCAGTCCAGATGCCTTCCTTGAAGCCTTCCCATGCCTCCTGCATTGTGTAACCACGCTCCTAGTTACGTGTAATGCGGCGCTCTTTCACACCGCTGCTTATTGAATTCTTGAATTATCGGCTTGCACTATCACTACCGGCTTCTTTCATTCTTCACCACACGTTGGTGCAGGGAAAAACGCTTGTCCACCTTGGAACTGCAACCCAAAACCCAAGATTTCACCCGTGTGAGAAGGATAGCATAGCCACCCCCTTCATCAGGGCTGTTATATGTTTCTTTTTTTATACCATTAGGGAGTTTTTAACAAACCCGCAGGAAACGCATCCGCCAGCAGCTACCGTTCGCCGAATTGCGTGATATTTCCCTTTGCCTTTATACGTCCTGCACTCTAGCTGTTATGCCAGCTTTACCAGGGTAAAGTGTCCCAGTGACCTTTCAGAAACTGAAGGGCGGCCACGGGATTTCCCCCATGGCCGCCCTGCGGCGTGGCTAGTTTTTTAGCTTTGATTGTCGCCTGGCATTAGGCGGCTGCGGCGGCCTTATCGGTTGTTGCCTTGCCGTTGCCTTGGCCCTCAAAATGCTTGTAACACCAACTGGTGACCAGCGGGGTCAAAATAGCCGTCACGATAGCGCACGCCGCAACCTGCGCCGTAGCCGTTGCGAGCACGGCGCCACCGTACATGGCCTCGTTGACGCTCGCCATGGCGGCAGGCGTAGCTACATTAGCGCCGGCGCAACTCGAGATTGCCGCGCCCGCGACACCCGTACCGCCCGTGAGTTTATCGACCGCGATGACGGGAATTGCAAAGATCACCGAGCAGATTACGCCGAGCAGAATACCGGGAAGACCGCCATTGATGAGCTGGCCAAAGGTCATGGTCGAACCCATGGCAAAGAAGACAAGCACGATGATGGCGGAAAGTGCCGGTGCCATCATCTTCTTAAAGCTCGGGAAGAGGTTACCCAGAATAATGCCGACGACGATCGGAAGGATGGCGCCAACGAGCGACCAGCCAATCGGAGCCTGGCCGGCGGCGCCAAGGACAATCATCGTGACCGGAGGACCAACAACGAGCGTGGTGATGGCGACGGCGCCACGCTCGGCCTCGTTGCCCATGGTGCCCATCAGTCCAGCGTACATAGCGTTGTTGGCACCCGTACAAGCGGCCAGCATTACCATGGCCGAGATACCAAACAGGTTGTCGTTGAACACATAAAGGACAAGCAGCGACACGGCAACGACCACGATCTGCTTGACGGCAATGATAATGGCACCGCGGGCAGCGGCGGCAGGAGCGCTCTTAAACGAAATCGTCGTGCCGACAATGAGCAAAAAGGCACCGACAAGCGGGCCTGCACCCTGCTGGGTCATGCCGAGCGTAAAGCTGCCGAGCGTTTTAAACAGGTCGGGGAACAGCGTGTTGAGCAGGCAGCCCAACAGAAGCGGCACCAAGATATTGGCACCTGGGATGGAG
>JAIJJM010000626.1 GCA_022728415.1 Collinsella sp.
CCCGCATGATCGAGGCCGCCGAGGCCCTGCCGATCAACATCGCCTACCTTGGCAAGGGCAATGATTCCAGTCCCGAACCGCTGCGCGAGCAGATTTGTGCCGGTGCGGCGGGCCTGAAGATTCACGAGGACTGGGACGCCACCCCCGCGGTCATCGATACCGCGCTCGGCGTTGCCGAGAAGACCGACACCTAGGTCGCCATCCACGCCGATACCCTCAATGAGGGCGGCTGTGCGGAGGACACCATCGTCGCATTCAAAGGCCGTGCCATCCACACGTACCACACCGAAGGCGCCGGCGGTGGTCACGCCCCCGATATCATCCGCGTGGCGGGCTTCCCGAACGTGCTGCCCAGCTCCACCAACCCGACCATGCCGTTCACGCGCAACACCGTCGACGAGCATCTCGACATGATGATGGTCTGCCACCACCTCGACCGCAATGTGCCCGAAGACATCTCTTTCGCCGACTCGCGCATCCGCCCCGAGACCATCGGTGCCGAAGACGTGCTACACGACATGGGCATCATCTCCATGATGAGCTCCGACTCGCAGGCCATGGGCCGCGTGGGCGAGGTCATCACCCGCACCATCCAGACCGCCGACAAAATGAAGAAGCAGCGCGGTCCGCTCCCCGAAGACGAACACGACAACAACCGCAACGACAACTTCCGTGTCAAGCGCTACGTCTCCAAGTTCACCATCAACCCGGCCATCACCCACGGCATTTCCGAATACGTGGGCTCCATCGAAGTCGGTAAGATGGCGGATCTCGTGCTTTGGCAGCCGTCCATGTTCGGCGCGAAGCCGGAAATGGTCATCAAGGGTGGCTCCATCGCCTACTCTCGTATGGGTGACGCGAATGCTTCTATCCCGACCCCGGAACCTGTCTACTACCGCGATATGTTCGGCGCGCTCGGCCGTGCGCTTGGCAAGTCCTGCGCCACGTTTGTTTCGCAGGCCGCCGTGGATGACGATATCAAGGGCAAGCTGGAGCTGCAGCGCCAGGTGTTACCAGTGCATGGCTGCCGCACGGTAGGCAAGAAGGATCTGAAGTTCAACGACGTGCTCGCCGACATTCAGGTCAATCCCGAAACCTTCCAAGTGACGGTGGACGGCGAATCGGTCCACTCTGACCCGGCGTACGAGTTGCCGCTTACCCAGCGGTACTTCCTGTTCTGAGAGAACTGGTGGCTCTCCTCAAAGGGGAGAGCCACTTGGTTTTAGCCTTCGGCCACGAAATCGGTCACGAAATCGGCCACATCTCGAATGAGGTCAAAGGCGTCGTCGCCTCGGGTGGTCAGTACACGCAAGCAGATGCCATTGATTACGCGGCTCACGCCGAGCTCGCCGGTGAAGCCGATGGCGTCTGCGTGTTCATGGATGCGAGTGATGAGCGCGTCTTCGGCGGCGATGCGGGCAGTCTCGATGCGCTTGCGGATGGCGGCGGAGGATGCTTCTTTAGTTGCGGCATCTTGTACAGCGTCGCTAGGGTCGAGTTCGGGCAGGTGAGCGTAGAGAACGCCGCAGTGGGTGAATTCGCGCCACATGCCGAGTTCGGTGTAGTCAAAAGCATCAGGTTCCAACAGCATGCGGTCAGCAAAGGCCAGATGTTCGCGCGGTTGGGCAGCGGCGGCTTCCGCCTTGGAAGGCCGGCCTCGGCGATGTGCGTGCTGTTGCGCCAATTCGGCTGCGGCGGCCTTGGTCACGGCTTCGGGTTCGGCCACATATACGCGCATACGATTCGTAAAACGTTTCATGGCCCAACGCTCATCCATCCCAACGCGGCCACATGTCGCCACATCCGCATACACGAATGCTGACTCGGCGGAAATATGCGCGGTGGTCAGGTTCATGAATGAGCTGTTCTTGAACGGAATCACTGGGAACGGCAGGAACACGGCTTT
>JAIJJM010000627.1 GCA_022728415.1 Collinsella sp.
CGATTTGTGCATATCGTTGCAATAAAGCCCTTTTAAGGCGAAAAAACAAGATAAAGAAAATTTCGCCACGCGCAACGAAGTTTTATTTGCTCTTTTTTGTAAAACCTTGTATATTGAACGTACCGATGAATGAAACGGCAATGGCAACGATGTTGTTGGCGGGCTCATTCAGACGGGTTAAGAAGAAAGAGAAAAACTATGACAAATGCAACGGCGAAACCGGATACTTCCGGGATGCGCAAGCCGAAGCGCGAGTACATAGGCATGTTATATTGTCTTCCATACGTGGTGGTCTTCCTATTCGGCATGATCATCCCGATGTTCTACGCGCTTTATCTCAGCTTCTTCAAGCAGTCCCTTCTTGGCGGCACCACATTCGCAGGCTTCGACAACTTCATAGCTGCATTTAAGGATGAAGCGCTGTGGAGCGGTTTCAGAAGAGTGCTGATTTATGCGGCGATTCAGATTCCTCTCAATTTGATCCTTTCCCTTGTGGCGGCGCTCATTCTGGATTCCCAGAGAATCCGCCATATCGCAGTGCCGCGAATCCTGCTGTTCCTGCCTTATGCCGTCCCAGGCGTCATCGCAGCACTGATGTGGGGATATATCTACGGCGACAAGTATGGCCTTGTCGGCCA
Organism: Collinsella sp.; assembly: GCA_022728415.1. The sequence continues at coordinate 639 of JAIJJM010000627.1, forward strand.
GATTGCGTCTATGATCGGGGCCACTGCGCCGAACATGCTTTCTGAAAAGCTCATGCTGTTCGCCATCGCAAACATCTGCACTTGGTGTTCTCTTGGCTACAACATGCTGATTTATTATTCTGCACTGATCGGTATTCCGAACGAGCTGTACGAATCCGCTCGTATCGATGGCGCATCCGAGCTGCGTATCGCATGGTCGGTAAAGATTCCGCAGATTAAGGGATCCATTATGATGACCGTGCTCTTCTCGGTGATCGGCACGCTTCAGTTGTTCAACGAACCGAGCATCTTGATGAATTCCGCGCCGAATGTGATCACCAGTAACTACACGCCGAATCTCTACGCATATAACCTTGCGTTCAACGGCCAGAACCTCAACTACGCTGCAGCGGTCTCCCTGGTGATTGGTGTCATCGTTATGGGTCTTGTCGCAGTCGTGAAGGTCATTGGCAATAAGTGGGAGAACAAGTGATGAGTGAAGCAATCGCAAAACCACGTTCCAAGTCGCTGCAGCGCAGAGACGCCAAGCTGGCGCTCAAGGCGAGCCAACGCTATAAGCGTATGCAGCAGCGTGAGGCAGCTCCAAAGCTGACCGGCAAGCAGCGTGTGCTTAACTGGCTGCTGCACATTATCATGGGCCTGATGGTCATCTACTGTCTCGTGCCGTTGCTGTGGGTGTTCTTCTCTGCGACAAAGACCAACGAGGGCATGTTTAGCTCCTTTGGTCTGTGGTTCGATGACAAGAATGTGTTCTGGCAGAATGTTCAGGAAACTCTTGCATATCAGCATGGTACATACGCACGGTGGTTGCTTAACACAGTGATGTATGCAGTTGTCGCCGGATTTGGTGCCACTATCATCGCTACACTTGCAGGCTACGCCATTGCCACAATGCGGTTCCCCGGACGTAATAGTCTGTTGGCGATCACCTTGGCATTCATGTCCATTCCGGCCACGGTCATCTCTGTCCCGCTGTTCCTCATGTACTCGAAGATTGGTCTGGTTGGTACCCCATGGGCAGTGATTATTCCACAGCTGGCCACGCCGTTCGGACTGTACCTGATGATTATTTATGCGCAAACATCGGTGCCTACTTCTCTCCTTGAAGCGGCTAAGCTCGATGGTGCAAATTCGTGGACCATCTTCTGGAAGGTTGCCTTCCCGCTGTTGTCTCCAGGTTTCGTCACCGTACTGCTGTTCACGCTGGTCGGTGTCTGGAACAACTACTTCCTGCCGCTGATCATGCTCTCGGACACCAACGACTACC
>JAIJJM010000628.1 GCA_022728415.1 Collinsella sp.
GCCGTTGAGCGTAAAGGAAAGATCGATGAGTTTGGCAGCCATTAGCGCACCTCGCTAGAATCGACGCCGGGCACGCGGCGGCAGGAATACTCGTCCGTGGCAAACTGAGGTGTCTGCACGCCCTCGAGCTCGCGGGCAAGTGCGGCCGAAAGCTCGATGCCGGCGGCGCGGCGCACGGCCTGCACGGCAAGCGGCGCCGAGATGCGACGGCGGTACTCGGCCGAGCCCCATAGGTTGGTGCCGTAGCTCAGCGCGCGCACGGATGCGGCCAGGGCACGCAGCTCGTCCTCGGAAGGCCGCTCGTTCACCAGGCCGCACGCCTCGCCCTGCAGCAGGGTCGCGCGCAGCGGACGAGCGCCCACGGTGACATGCCAGCTGTTGTCCCACCAGGCAGCGGTGACATTGAGCGAGGGGAAGTCGGTCGCGGCCTTGCGCACGGCCTCATAGCTCGCGCGGTAGTCGTGCTTAACGACCACGACGTGCTCGATCACGTCGCGCACGTAGCCCATCCGCACGAACTCGGCGAGCGGCACGCGGCCGGCGCCCGTCAACTCAACATAGGAGTCCAGCGCCAGGAACGCCGAGAGCACGTCCGAGAAGCCAAAGCGACCGTAGATGCTGCCGCCCACCGTGGCGGTATTGCGCAGCTGCACGCCCACGATATCGTGGACGGCGAACCCAAAGACATTGTTGACAAGCGCGTTGAGCCCGACATGGCGCTCGAGCTGGCGCAGGGTGCACATGGCACCGATGCGAAACTCGGTCTCGGTCTCCTCGATCTGATCGAGCCCGCAGGCCGAAAGGTCGATCGCCGTCGCCACACGACGCGAACCCAGACGCATCCAGATGCCGCCGCCCACAACCTTGTTGTTGCGGTTTTTCTGCAAGAGCTCATAGGCTTCGGCCGCGTTTCCAACACGGACGTAGGTACCGAACTTGAGCACGTTCTCCCCCATCTCTTCACTTGTCCAGTGCGTTTAAGTGTACCAAACGAGGGGCCGTGACCTTCCACAGCACAAAAACCTCCCTCCCATCCATAACTTGCGGTGAAATAGTTCCTGTTTTATGGCCCAGAAGCCCACAACAGGAACTATTTCACCGCAAGTTAAGGGCGGTGCCGAGCCGAGGGAAATGGCACGTTATTCTCCATCCTCAAAAGATCAAAAAGGCTCCCGGCCGATATGGTCGGGAGCCTTAGGCGCATCAGCTGATGCCGCGTTGGGCTATATCGAGCGAAGATTTAGCAGACGCCCTGGGCGAGCATGGCGTCGGCGACCTTCAGGAAGCCGGCGATATTGGCACCCATGACAAAGTTGCCCTCCTCGCACATTGCATGCGTTCTGCATGCATACATCAAACAGAACCGCCAACGCCCCAGTCAACGCGTGCAAAATCGAACCAGAGACGTTCTTTCAGCACGAGCCGCCTTGCGTAGCGGCTCGGTGAAAGATCGGCTCTGGTTCCATCGTTCAGGTGCGTTAGTCGACCAGGCCGAGGAAGACGCCGATTAGCGAAAGGACCACGGAGATGAAGAAGGCCAGGCCGCAGAAGAGGCCCTGGCGCACGTGGGAGAGGCCGACGCTCTGGATGAGCGAGCTTACCGCATCCGCGCGCGGCGAGCCGACCGACCCCGGTTCCCACAGCGGCCGCGCGTGAACACCCGGTGTGTTGCCCACGCGGGTCAGCAGGGCGGCCACGTCTTCGGGAAGGTCCGGGCCGCCCGCGCTGGCTCCCTCCTCCTTATGCGCCGACTGCAGCGCCTTGATCTGCGGGTCGAACGCCAGCTTGGACACCGCGACCTCGATGCCGCCAACCGCGATCACGCAGCAAAACAGCGCGCCCCAGAATACCTCGTTGCCCAAGGCGAGCGGGTTCACGACCATGCGAATCACCTCGTGCAGGTT
>JAIJJM010000629.1 GCA_022728415.1 Collinsella sp.
CTTCTCCAGCTCGGAGAAGAGCTCGGGGTCGGCGATCACGGCGTGCTTGACGACCTCGCCGCAGCCGTCGGCGAACTGCTCGGGCGTGAGGGTGGCAAGGCACCCCACGTCGGCGATGACTACGCTCGGCTGCCAAAAGGCGCCGGCCAGGTTCTTGCCGGCTGCCAGGTCGATGGCCGTCTTGCCGCCGACCGACGAATCCACCATGGCGAGCAGGCTTGTGGGAATCTGCACAAACTTGCAGCCGCGCATGTAGGTGGCGGCCACAAAGCCCGCCACGTCGCCCACGACGCCGCCGCCGAGCGCCACGATCACGTCGGAGCGTGAAAGCTCGTGCTCGGCCACAAACTCCAAAATGGCAACATAGGTCTCGGCACGCTTATGGGCCTCGCCGGCCTCGAAGGTGCAGATGCTCACCTCGTAGCCTGCGGATTCGAGGCTCTGCTTAACGGGCATCTGGTAGAGGGGGCCTACGTTGGTGTCCGTCACGATGACGGCGCGGGCGCCGCCGGCGGTGGCGCGCACGAGCGGGCCTGCCTGCTCCAGCAAAAACGTGCCCACATGCACCTGGTAGGGGCGTGCGGTGTCGATATCGATGGTAATCGCCATAAGCTTCGGTCCTTTCGACCTGGCGTGATGGGTGGTCTAGTGGGAGGCCTCGTCGTCGAGCGCGCGCTTGATGCGGTCGCCCTCGGCAAGGAGATTCTCTAGATAGCGCTGGTCGCGGTCCTTAAGGGCGCGGCTGTAGGCGCCAAGCGATTCGATCAGATGGTCGATCTCGAAGGCGAGCGCATCGGCGTCGTCGATCATGAGCTCGGACCACATCTGCGGATTGAGGTGCGCCACGCGGGTGAGGTCTCGGTAGCTGCCGGCCGAAAAGCCGTGGTGGACCTGAGCGGTCGGGCTCTTAACGTAGGCGTTGGAGACGACGTGCGCGAGCTGGCTCGTAAAGGCGATGACGCGGTCGTGCTCGGCGGCACTCGTTACGCTGAACTTGCCAAAGCCCAGGGGACGTACCATCTCGCGCACCTGGCCCAAAAGCTCCAGCTTAAGTGCGTCGTCCACCGCGGGCGGTACAAGCACGAGCGGTGCGCCCTGGAACAGGTCGGCGCGGGAATGCGCGTAGCCCGAGAACTGCGTGCCCGCCATGGGGTGCGCGCCCACAAAGTAAAAACCGTGCTCGCGGGCAAGCTCAAAGGCGCGCTCGCACACGATACCCTTGACGCCCACGGTGTCGATCACCACGGGGCCCATGATGGCCTCGGTGTCGGTGGCGTCGGCGAGTGCCTGGGCGTGCGCCTCGAGCCATTCGATGCAGGCCTCTGGGTAGCATGCCAGGACGATGATGTCACATTCGCCGAGCGTCTCGTCGTTGAGCTCGCCGGCGACGGTGCCCATGCTGGCGGCCGTCATGACGTCGTCATCGGGGTCCCAGGCCAGCACGCGGACGCCCGCCTGCGCATAGCCGCGGGCAAAGCTGCCGCCGATGAGGCCCAGGCCCACGATGCCGGCGCACTTGGGGCCACCCTGGTTAACGCGTGCGTTTCTCACCGTACCCATGGGCTACTCCTGAACGGTCTCTTGGCAGACGACCTCGCGGATGGCGCGGATGCGGCGCATGGTGTCGTCGAACTGGTCGGGGGTGAGGGCCTGAGCACCGTCGGACCAGGCGTGGCTCGGGTCGTCGTGGACCTCGATCTCCAGACCGTTGGCGCCGCAGGCGGTCGCGGCGAGCGCCATGGGCTCAACATAGCGCGTGTAACCGGTGGCGTGGCTGGGGTCGGCGACGACGGGCAGGTGCGACAGGTGGTGCAGCACCGGCACGGCGTTGAGGTCGAAGGTGTTGCGGGTGCGGGTCTCGAAGGTGCGGATGCCGCGCTCGCAGAGGATGACGTTCTCG
>JAIJJM010000630.1 GCA_022728415.1 Collinsella sp.
AGATTGAGAAAGAAGCGGTTGAGATTGTTAGCGAAGTTCTGAAAAACGCGTAAACACATTTAATAAAAAAAGGGCGGTCGCAAGATCGCCCTTTTTTACGTATGACAAACACAGAATTGCCTGATGCGCTACGCTTATCAGGCCTACGAGGATGGTGCAATATATTGAATTTAAGCGATTTTGTAGGCCGGATAAGGCGTTCACGCCGCATCCGGCAAAAACAACGAACACTTTGTCAACAAACTGAGTAGCTCAAGGAAATCCCAATGAAGACCAACAGGAGTCTGGTCGTCATAGTGTCACTAATTACCGCCACATTACTGCTGACTGCATGCGCCCAACCTGAACAATCATCATTAGCTGGCGACTGGTTACTGACCCCTAAAGATAAAACCAGAGGATTAACGGGTAGCATTGCGGTAAATATTGCACCTTTCCGGTGTAAGACAAATTGCCGTGGTGATAACTTACCTGATAATACCCGCCGCTGGCAGTTGTCAGGCGGGAACGAAAAAGAACTTACTTATCTTCATAATATGTCAGCACAAGAAAAGGTCGGTTTAAATCCCGGTTGGCAATGCTACACCTCATTTTTTATGCGGGTTTGCCAGGGCAAGCCCGGCACTCGACCGATAGTCAATGAGGATTATGTCAGCGAAAGCGGATTTTTTGGCTCGATGATGCATGTCGGGATTATTGAGTTACGACGCTGCCAGTCAGAAAATTGCCAGCAAGAATTGAAAGCGATAAATACACATTAAAATAGTGAGTCCGGGAATGAAACCCGGACCTGAACATGTCTTATTGCGTGAATGTTTCTTTCATTTGATACTGCATTTCCCAGAGTTCAGTAAGCGAAATAACTTTTCTTGTTCTTGCTTCTTCACTTTGTACCCATAAGAAAGGGTAGAACGTGAAGGCTTCCGTTGCCGATAATTTTATTACGTCTTCTCGCCATTGCTGCCATCGTACATTTTCATAGAAGGTATCTAAATCACCGGATAATGCCCACTGAAGAAACTCAGAATATCCAACTTCCAGACTTTCCCAATTCAGCGTATCTGGCGCAAAATAATAAACGCAGCCAGTATCTTCCCCAAGATCGCCACCATTAAGAGCAAAAATTCCCCCTGCGACATCGTCAGCGATGGGTAAAGCCCGCACGCCTGCGAATTCAGGGCGTTGTGTCCAACTTACTGGATCTCGTGGCAACCGGGGGTGACCAGATCCTGCTATGCGTAACCAACCATTATCAATCAGCAGACCTCCGGAGCCATAGACAAGCGCACCCATCGGTGATTTTGTTGTCACCTGTAATTGATAAAGTGCGGTTTCGGCTAAATCTTTATTAACCGGTAAGAGTTCGGTATGGTTTGTGGCGTCTTTTAACCAGTTCTGGATTATTGGCCAGGCTGAATCTTCAGTATTTACTAACTGATTCATTTCACGCATCGCTACTTGCTCCTTGTGTGCTACGGTGTCATTTATGATGAGGAATTGTATGGAACATTTTTTAAATATTAAGTTCCTTATATTTGAATAAAAAATGACTTTATCCATACATTGCCACTTTTTTCAAAGCATAAACCGATACCCAATACCGGTTTCAGTAATAAAATGGCGAGGCCGGGCCGGATCCTGTTCCAGTTTTTGTCGCAGATGCCCCATATAATTACGCAAATAGTTGCTGTGTTCGATCGCGTTTAGACCCTACATCTGCCGGATGCGGCATAAATAACGAACTATTTGCCAACAAACAGAAAGGGCGATCATTCAATCGCCCTTTTTTACTTTGTTTTATTAACCGTGTTTATTTTTCAGTTCAAAGCGTGGTGATACCAGACCATACAGTGTCCAACCAAGGAAGGTCACGATGGAACCGTACAGCATGGCTTCTTC
>JAIJJM010000631.1 GCA_022728415.1 Collinsella sp.
TGTCGATCCGCTGCTGCAGAATCTGCCAAGCCTTGCCGGATTCACCTTTGCGACGGCGATTCTCCAATTGTGATGAAATGCGAGCGTTCTCTTTTATCCGTCTCGCGGCCGCACGACCCGTCTGGCCGTTTACGGCAATACGCACCTGCTCGCCATCGCGGCTGTCCGTCGCCGAACGATCGACAAAGTAGGCCGGCGCCATCACCAGGCCGTCCTTATGCTTGCGGGCCTTGCGCGCCCAGGCGCGGATGCTCTTTTTATTGAGCCCCAGCACCGCCTCGGCATCGTTGCCGGCAATATCGAGTGCCATCTTATCAATGACCATCTGGTCCTTGGTAGACGCATCGATGGAGACGACGCGGAAGTCGCCTTCCTGCTTAGCGGGATCAAACGGCCCCACCTTGCCAAAGTCCCACGGCTCCAAAATGCCCATAAGGCGAACATCCAGATAGTTGGCCCTGGAATAAGCCCAGTCGAGCACCTCGTAGTACACCAGGGTCTCCTTGCTCAGCCCTTTGCCCGGGAAGGACGCCATCATGCGCAGGCCCGCGAGCGCCATGGGTAAATAGAAGAGCATCAGGTCATTTTGAATCGCGTCTTCCACGTCGTGCCCGGCAAAAGCGTCGGGATACTGACGCACCAGCTGGAGTGCATAATCTTAACTGTAAACAACACCTTTATAGACGCAGGAGGGATATGCACATGAGCAATTATAATAAAATCACAGCTCTATATTCCCGCCTTTCCGTAGGCGACGAGGACAGGGACGGCGGCGAGAGTAACAGCATACAGAACAAAAAAATCTTTTTGGAGAACTACGCCAAACGGCAGCACCTAACCAATATCCGGCACTACATTGACGACGACGAAAGCGGCAGATTTTTTGACCGTTCTGCTTATTCCCGCATGATTGAAGATGTGGAAAGCGGCAAAATCGGTGTCTGCATTATGAAAGACCTTACCCGCTGGGGGCGCGACTATCTCCAAGTCGGCAACGCTATGGAGATTTTCAGACGGAACAATGTGCGCTTTATCGCAGTCAACAACGGCATAGACAGCGAAAACCCCGACACATTGGAGTTTGCCCCCTTTATCAATATCATGTCGGAGTGGTACGCAAAGGACATCAGTAAGAAAGTGAAAACGGGCATTAAGACCAAAGGCATGAGTGGAAAGCCGATTGCCACCGAAGCCCCTTACGGCTATATCAAAGCCCTGGACAACAAGGACTTTTGGATAATCGACGAGGAAGCCGCCGAGGTTGTACGCCTTATTTTCCGTCTGTTTTTGGACGGGAAAAACCGAAACCAAATCGCCGTATATCTGACACAGGAGCAAATCCCAACCCCCACTTTCTACATGAAAGACCGCGGACGGGGAACTTGTAAAAATAAGACGCTCAACGAGGATAACCGTTACAAGTGGAACAAAGCCACGCTGACCCATATTCTTACGCGGCAGGAGTATTGCGGCGATGTAGTCAACTTCAAGACTACGAAGCATTTCCGGGATAAGCGAAACCACTATGTAGACAGAAGCCAGTGGCACATCACAGAAAATGTGCATGAACCGATTATTGACCGCATCGACTTTGAAAATGTGCAGCGGATTTTGGAAAACGCACCTGTCAAACGCCCCAACGGGGACGGAGAAATCCACCCTCTGTCCGGCTTGCTTTTCTGTAAAGACTGCGGCGCAAAAATGCACATTCGCATAGATTACAGGAACGGCGGCAAGCGCCATGTTGCCTATTGCAGCGAGTACCACAAGGGGAAAGCCAAAAATCCCAAGTGCAGCTCTCCGCAAATCATGGACGCGGATCTGCTTATGCAGACCGTCGCAGATGTGCTGAAAAAAATCGCGGAATACTCTATCAGCAACCGGGCAGAGTTTGAAGC
>JAIJJM010000632.1 GCA_022728415.1 Collinsella sp.
CGCCATATGGGTTGGACTGAAGCGGCTGACCTGATTGTTAAAGGTATGGAAGGCGCAATCAACGCGAAGACCGTAACCTATGACTTCGAACGTCTGATGGAAGGTGCTAAACTGCTGAAATGTTCAGAGTTTGGTGACGCGATCATCAAGAATATGTAATCACTACATGTGTTAAATATTGAAACGGGCGTATAACACGCCCGTTGTTTTATGATGATGTAAAATCTTCCCCAAAACTTTCCCCAAAACCCTTCCCCAAAACTGGCTATTTTCTATGCTGTTTTGATATCTACGATAATCCAGTCTTTACCACGATCATCATTGTATCGGTCGGTCATTTTTCTGGATTTATGGCCTAACAACTTTTGCGTATCCAGACCCTGTTCCCGATATAACCGTTCTGAGAGAGATCGCTGCTCATGAAATGTGGGCGCAGTTCCTTGCTCCCATTTTATGCCACATTTTTCCCGGGCCTTTTTAAAAGCCGTTGTCAGAGTATTTGCAGAAACCTGGTCTCCTCTGTTTGCTTGAGAGGTAGTGTGACGGTAATGGACCAGATATTTACTAACAACAGCATCCCTGCACTGAGATATAACTTCACGAAGGGTAATATTCAGAGCATCGCATTTCAGGTTAAGCGGAATAGCAAGTTTTGAACCGGTTTTTTCCTGAGTAATGTGCAACATGTCGTCCCATATATCAGAGAATTTCAAATTGCAGATATCGCCTAAACGTTGTCCAGTAACAAGAGCAAGTAGCATCCCGCATTTTAAATAGGGCTGCCGTCTGCTTACGCTGTCAAATATTGCCTGCCATTCGGGCAGTGATAATCTTTGGCGGTTTACTCGATTTCGCGGTTGTTTTGTTGCCTGCGCTGGGTTAAATCCTGGCGGAACATGTCCTGCGTGTTGTGCTTCTTTGAAGACGTCGATCAACACCATTCTCACGACTTGCGCCATCCTGTTATGACCTTCAGCCTTTACAGCATCAATTATTTCGGCAATATCAAGTGCGGTAATATCCTTGAGGTGTTGCATACCACAATGCTCACGGAAAAGACGAATGGGTTTGCCTTTTTGCCGATAGGAGTTGGGTCTTAGTTCATTATGTTGCAGCCTGTCCTCCTGGATAGAAATATATTTATCAAGCCATTCTGTCACCGTAATGTCTGAGCGCCTGCCTTTCATTCTTTCCAGACGCTCATTGACGCTTAATATTTGTCTGGTACGTTGTTCAGCAATAATGGTATTTGCTTCAGTAGCAACTTGTTTTGCTTCATTCTCATCAGTTCCTAAGCTATGAAAACGACCGGATAGTGGATGTTTGTATTGCCAATATACCTTTCCGGTTCGCTTATCTAATTTGCAATATAAATTGGGTATAGAGATTTTGTGAGATCGGGGTCTAGCAGCCATCAGCGATTATCCGTTGGAGTTTTGGGTTTGCGTTTATTGGGAGTTGCGGTTCTGCAAGCGTTCCTACAAAACGGGAATTTCGGTCAATCATCCAGTAGCGACCAACTTTTATAGCGGGTGGGGCCATCATTTTCCCTTGCGCGTATTTTTTCAGAACTCGCTCACTTGGTGCTAAGTCCCCAAATTCTTCTTTAGCCCAGTCCTGTAAAGTGATTAGTCGAGACATTTGTCCTCCTCTTAGCTGCTGAGGGAGTTTGTGACCGATATATCTGACATGATATTAAGCTCATGGCAGGTACATCTCTTGACTGGTCATAGAGATAAATTTAATGCTGAGAAATGCAGTATTGAATTTATCAATTTTTCTATTTCCTGCGTATGGCACGTAACTTCTTAATGTGTTCTGCCGTTTCGATCTCTTCTGCTATCCGATCTGCATCAGCTTTATTCACAGGTTCAAAGTCATGATTAAAGCGGAACA
>JAIJJM010000633.1 GCA_022728415.1 Collinsella sp.
ATCAAGTGGTACTCGCACCATCGCGATAGAACCAATCCGGATAAAAGCATCTTCCCCATCTATATCGGTTAACTGATATCGCTTACTTGATGCCGGATAATTGTGTCGATTGGCAACAGTGTACTCTTTCGTACAGCCAGAATGTGGCAGACTGAGGTGGAATAGATAACGTCCGTATGCCCGCTGACCACCTCCGGGCGGGAGAGTGTGGTATCTGACATCATCATTTTTCCTTTCTGTTTATAAATGAAAACGCCAGCCGTGTTCAGGCTGACGTCAGGGAAGTGAAATCGGGTGAGTGATCTTCACTGGTTCTGGTGCAAAAGTTACTGTTGGCGCAGGGTACGGATACCCTCCCTGGCCTGTTCGATACAGCGCAACAGTGCTGCCGAACCTGTTTTATCCTCATCGTTGTCGAAGATAATTCCCGATTCGCAGTCGATATTGTCCTGCAGCCACGTAATCAGAATATCCAGCGCTGTTTCCGTGGTTAATGATTTCATGTTGTGAATTTCCGGATTACCAGTCGAAAGTGGGTAAACCCGGCAGATATCCGGCACTGGCATCCAGATGAATGAGACTGACACCATAACGCCGGATGAGTGTGACGACCAGACGACGGAACTTTTTTGACAGCCCCAGGCGCTTAAGCCGCAGAACCGGGTATGACCACGCATCGGTACGTAACAGATAACCGGTACCGGTAAAATGAATCCATTCTGATTCACCGAAGTCACTGGTCTGGTGTGACAGCGAGTACAGCCAGGCGTTGTCCGTTTCCGTGATATGTGCGGTACTGCAGCGTATGCCGGTAAGGGCAACAAATGGTGGCGTGCAGTCTGCTGAGGTCCGGTCAGATTCATCAACAACACGAAGGGAGTAGCCGTTATCGCAGACCATGTTAATCAGTTCAGCGAGATTAACACCATCAATGTCAACGACAATTCGCCCCATATTCAGTGCCTGTACGTTAACACTGTCGGCTTCCAGTGTCAGGGCCAGTTTCATCATTTCGCCTCCGGATACTTACCCAGGGTGATATTGTTCACCGTTCTGTAGTTGTGGCGGGTCATCAGGCCTGTTGCCCGGCGAGCCCGGAGAATATCAATGCTGTTGATTAACTGCGACGAGGCTCCTGCGCTGAATCCCGGCTGGTCAGTTCGTACCAGTGCGTATTTTTCCACGAGAAAGTTCACTGCATCACACAGTGAAATGCCTGCCTCAATATGCTGCTCAATCACGCGTTCATCCACGAACGGTGTGTCATTCAGCGTAAGGCTGTAATGCTGGTCCAGTAACCGGGTGAGCAGTGTCTGCCAGATGGTGACGGGAGACGGGCAGCACGATACCTCCCGTACATGCGTGTCGGGTAATGTTTTCATACTGAAGATTTTCCTGATATGCAGAGATAAAAAATGGGACAGTGGCGTGGTGAAAACACCAGGCCGGAGCAGAAGGTTATTCTGGTGGTTTACTTTTTCGTTTCAGGTGTCGGATAAACAGCCAGATAAACGTAACCACAGGAGCCGAGGGTGTCGGCTTCACAGGTCAGCCCCTTCGCATACAGTGTCACGGTATGCTGATGGCGGGGATTCAGTTCACCACTGGTGAGCATTAATTTCAGTTGTTTCATCAGCAGCGGAAAGGCCTGGTCCAGAGGGTACGCATCCGCATCTCTGAACCGGCCTCTGATACCGGCACGGTCGGCAAGGTAATGCAACCGGTTACCCTCCTGCACCAGACGGGCGCCGAAACAGGGCGTCACTGTGCAGGGTAGTCCCCACCAGGGATGGTCGTCATTGTCATCGGGATGCGTTGTCCCGGAAAGTGTGTCTGACACGATAAAATCCTCACAGAAAATCGGTGAATGATAGTTTAACGATGACGGG
>JAIJJM010000634.1 GCA_022728415.1 Collinsella sp.
TTTTCGGAAGTGCGGTGAAAAATCGAATACCGCCGACCACACACCGATTTTTGGCAACAAAACCGCAGGTAAATCAGGTGCGAAACAGGGGCCTGGTCGGTAAGTTCAGATTTTGCCGCATACTTCCGAAAACGAGGGGTCAGATAAAGCCCCAGACGTTGCCTTTTGCCTAAAAATTCTTGTCGAGGAAGTTGCCGACCGTGCTCCAGTAGAGTTCGGGGTCGACCTGCGCACTCTTGGCGTGGGTGGCGCCATGAATGGTGAGCTTTTGCTTGACCTTGCTGGCACACGCGTCGTAGTTTTGGTCGAGCATGCCGTACGGCACAAAGGTGTCCTGGTCGCCGTGGATAAACAGCATGGGAACCGTCGCGTGTTTGAGTTGCTCCACACTGCTTGCCTTATGAAAGTCGTAGCCTGCGCGCACGTTGCACACCAAGTTTGCTGCATCGAGCAAGGGAAAGCTGGGCAGGCCGAACACGTCCTTGAGCTGCAGAGAAAACTCGTCCCAAACACTCGTATAACCGCAGTCCTCGATAATGCATTTCACGTTTGCGGGCAGAGATTCCCCCGCGACGTTCATGGCGGTTGCCGCACCCATCGACTCGCCAAAGACCAGGATGCGCGCCTCGGGGTCGGCCTGAACGATTCGCCCGATCCACGCGACGACATCGAGGCGCTCGGGCCAGCCCATGCCGATATAGTCGCCGCCGGAGCGCTCGTGGGCGCGGGCGGCGGGTGCGAGTACATTCATGCCGCGGTCATGGAATCGTTTGACGTATCGGGCCATACCGATGGGCTCGTTGGTATATCCATGCAGGCAGACGGCGTAGTCGTGCGTGCTCTCCGACGCAGCAAAATACCAGGCGGCAAGCTCGGTCCCGTCGTCCGCGGTGAGGCTGCTGCTCTCGCGGTTTTCCTTGAACCACGCCCGCGCCTCGGTCTCCTCGACGTCCATCTGCTCGCCCTTTTTGGCGTCTTTGCCGTCCTGCATCATCTTCATGGTGTACGGAGCGCGCGGGTTCAGGGCAAAGTCAAACAAAAAGTTGCCGGCAAATCCGAGCACCGCGGCAATGAACGCCGTGGCAACGGCCAGACCGATCTTGAGCCCTCGGTGGGGGCGTGTATTTTGAGCCATTAGTCGCTCTCCTATAAGATGTTAATACATCAACATTTAAAACAAGCGCATTATGGACGTTTGCCGTTGATGCGTCAACAAGCAAAGAATGGGTAAACAAAGGGTCACGTAAGGTGCAAATTTCGCACGTATCCAGACGCTTTGATATAGTGTTGAGAACCATTTACGTTGGAGGATGTAACCGGCATGTCCGATTCGAGCGACAGTTCCAAGCCGCGACCTAAGGCCGCGGCCGTTCCGCAGTACACGGTGGGCGAGGAGATTATGAACTCCGTCACCCATGGTGTCGGATGCCTGCTGGGTATCGCAGGCCTCGTACTTTTGATCGTATTCGCCGCCCTACGCGGTGGCGGGCCGACACACATGGCCGCGGCCATCGTCTACGGCGTCAGCATCATCCTCGAATACCTGGCTTCCACGCTTTACCACGCGATTCAGCCCGCGGGTGCCAAGCGCGTATTCCGCATCATCGACCATAGCTGCATCTACCTGCTCATTGCGGGTAGCTATACCCCGTTTTGCCTCATTACGCTCGCAAACGACGGCGGTGCCGTGCTGTTCTTTGCCGTGTGGGCCATTGCCATCGTCGGCATCGCACTCGAGTGCTTTTTGCGCGAGCGTCAGCCGCACTGGGTAAGCGGCTTGGTCTACCTGCTGATGGGCTGGCTTATCGTTTTTAAGCTGCCCGCGCTTGTGGCGCTGCTGAACCCCGTCGCGCTTGCCCTGCTCGCCGTCGGCGGCGTGTGCTAT
>JAIJJM010000635.1 GCA_022728415.1 Collinsella sp.
CTACTGTAGAGTGGTGTACTCCACAGCTTCTTTTAGGATCTCAACTTCCATTGTTTTCTTACCGAGCAAGCACTGCAACTCTTTTATTTATTTGTAGTGGTCAACAAAAACTGGTCACAATTTCAGATTTTTTCCAGTATCTATTTTCCGATTCGTTCGGCGGTAATCCACCGTTATATTCATGAGGCCGGAGTGCACTATAAAAGTGTATGCGTAAACCGACTGCTGTATGTAGCCATTAAGCCTGTATTGGTAACATAGGTACCCACCTTTTCAAAAAGTGGACACCTGTTATAGAACAAAAAACATTATCAGCAGAACCCCGCAGGTCATTTTCAAATGAGTTTAAACTTCAAATGGTTAAACTGGCTTTACAACCAAGGGATTCTGTTGCCTGTATTGCCCGGGAGCACGATATCAATGATAATCTTCTGTTCAAATGGCTCAGGCTCTGGCTGATCAAAGGGCGTATATCACGGCGTCTTCCGGTAACGAACTCTTCTGGCATTGGCGTTGAATTATTACCTGTGGAGATGACGCTGGATGAGCGGCCTTACCCCGTTTTTACGCGAGGTAATTATGAAGATCAATGACTAGCCGTCGAACCGTGTGCATGAACTGCTGTACTGAAACTTCTCAGCTGTAAAATAATCCTTACGCTACGTACTTCTCGGAGCGCTTACGATTAATCAGATGCAGTCCTAACTGGAAGAAAGAAAAATGGAGAAAATAAGAGGAATTAATATCCTCCACGTTCCTGAAATCCTGGAGGATATTAATGTCATCAAAATATTAGCGAACGATAATCCCTAACAAAATACCCAGTGCGCCAAAGTCAGCATCACTGAAGGTGGTGTTAGCAAAACCAATATCACCCAGCACAGGCAATAAGAATACTGACAGGAAGGTAATAAGCAAGCCTTGCGCAAAGGCACCCAAAATCGCACCACGACGTCCACCCGTTGCATTACCGAATACCCCTGCAGCTGCACCTACGAAGAAGTGCGGCACCACACCAGGAATAATCACGATCATGTTCAGCAGATACAACGTGAACATACCGATTAAACCTGCAGCAAAGCTACTCAGGAAACCAACCAGTACAGCGTTAGGTGCGTAAGGGAAGATGACCGGGCAATCGAGAGCAGGTCTGGCATTCGGAACCAGCTTGTCTGAAATACCTTTGAATGCCGGGACAATCTCCGCAATCACCATGCGCACACCCTGCAGAATGATGTACACGCCAGCTGCGAAGGTAATGGATTGCATGATAGAGAACATGAACCAGTTTTTACCACCGCTAAGCTCTTTCACCGCATCTGCACCCGCAAACAGGCACGTCAGCAGGAAAATTATGATCATGGTAAAAGAGATAGCAACCGGCGTGTCGCGCAAGAACAGCAGACTTTTCGGCACATTCATGTCTTCAGTCGAGTGCTCTTTATTACCAAACTTGCTGCCGATGAAACCGGCCAATACATAAGATAATGTTGAGAAGTGGCCGATGGCAACGTCATCAGAACCGGTCACTTTCTTCATGTACGGATGAGCAATAGCCGGGAAAAAGACCATTGCCACGCCAACAACCAAAGAGCCAACGGCTATAAGCGTAATGCCGGTCATGCCTGCTGTTGCCAGAATTACCGCTACCATCATCGACATAAACAACGCCCGCAGCATGAGAATGGACAATAGACATTCGGGAGGATTTTTTCATATAAATCTCCTTGCTCATTTTTAATGAACGAAGGAGGAGACGACGGAGAAATCACCTTCCTGAACGGGATCAAGCTACCACTGTCGGATCCGCCACACTCCCTGAACCATGTTTTTTAAGGGTCATACCACCAAAAGGTCGACGGCTGCTTCCTTCGCTATATTAGAC
>JAIJJM010000636.1 GCA_022728415.1 Collinsella sp.
CGCTGAGCGAATCGATGGTTGTCTTGATGCAGGAGCAAACCGCTTCTCAATTGGTATCCAGTCGTTTAACAGCAAAATCCGCAAGAAAATGGCCCGCACCTCAGATGGCCCAACCGCCATTGCGTTTATGGAAAGCCTGGTCAAACGTGACCGTGCTGCGGTGGTCTGTGACCTGCTGTTTGGCCTGCCGGGTCAGGATGCGCAAACCTGGGGAGAAGATCTGGCTATTGCTCGCGATATCGGTCTCGACGGCGTCGATCTCTATGCGCTCAATGTCCTGCCCAATACACCGCTGGGCAAAGCCGTGGAAAATGGGCGCACTACCGTACCCTCACCGGCAGAACGTCGCGATCTTTATCTGCAAGGGTGTGATTTTATGGACGATGCCGGTTGGCGCTGCATCAGTAACAGCCACTGGGGCCGTACCACACGCGAACGCAATCTCTATAACCTGCTGATAAAACAAGGTGCCGATTGTCTGGCCTTTGGTTCCGGAGCCGGCGGTTCGATTAATGGTTACTCCTGGATGAACGAACGCAATCTGCAGACCTGGCATGAATCCGTCGCGGCAGGCAAAAAACCGCTGATGATGATCATGCGTAACGCCGAACGTAATGCGCAATGGCGTCATACCTTGCAGTCAGGTGTTGAAACAGCGCGTGTACCGCTGGATGAACTTACGCCACATGCCGAAAAACTCGCGCCGTTACTGGCTCAATGGCACCAAAAAGGCTTAAGCCGCGATGCGTCAACTTGCCTGCGGCTGACTAATGAAGGTCGTTTCTGGGCAAGCAATATTTTGCAGTCTCTTAATGAACTAATTCAGGTACTTAATGCGCCAGCGATTGTGCGTGAAAAACCATAACAGGAGTGATTTATGAGCCATGTCTCGTTACAAGAATTTTTGAAAACGGAGCCGGACGGTACGCTGGAGGTGGTAGCCGAACAATACAACACCACACTGCTGGAGGTAGTGAGAAATCTACCCTCCTCTACCATAGTGTCAGGCGATAAATTCGATACTGTCTGGGATACCGTCTGCGAATGGGGCAACGTCACCACGTTAGTACATACTGCCGATGTAATCCTCGAATTTAGCGGCGAACTGCCTTCGGGTTTCCACCGCCACGGCTATTTCAACCTACGCGGAAAGCACGGCATGTCCGGGCATATCAAAGCAGAAAACTGCACGCATATTGCCTTGATCGAACGTAAATTTATGGGCATGGACACCGCCTCTATTCTCTTTTTCAATAAGGAAGGCAGCGCCATGCTGAAAATCTTCCTCGGCAGGGATGACCATCGTCAGCTCCTGAGCGAACAGGTCAACGCTTTCCATGCTCTGGCGGCATCGTTAAAGGAACACGCCTGATGACGCCGTGGCTACTCTTTGGCGCAGGCGGAAAAGGTGTGGGTGCCAGAACGCTTGAACTGGCGCTGGCGGAACAACGTCCGGTCGTTGCTGTCATTCGTCATGCCGATGCCGCCACGAAACTGGCGCAACAAGGCGTACAGGTTTTTACAGGCGACGCCTGTGATGCCAGCGTAGTTGCGGCTGCTTGCCGCGCAGCTGGCCCGGATGCGCTTATCATCTCAACAATGGGAGGAGCTCAGGATTATCTGGCGCACAGAACAGTGATTGATGAGGCCGAAAAGGCCGGCATCAGTCGCATGATTCTGGTGACCTCTTTGGGATGCGGCGATAGCTGGCCGTTTTTATCGGAGCGAGCAAAGGCTGCGTTTGGTCAGGCGGTACGGGAAAAAACGCTGGCGGAAAGCTGGTTGCAAACCAGCCAGCTTGATTACGCCATTCTCCGCCCTGGCGGTCTGCTTGATGGGGCGGCAACGGGCAAAGCACAACGGATACAAAATCAGGAG
>JAIJJM010000637.1 GCA_022728415.1 Collinsella sp.
GGGCGACCGTCACGACGATGGAGATGATGCCGACGATAAAGGTGGGGGAGGTGACGTCGCCCAGGCCGACGAGCGTACCGGCGCCAGCGGTGATGATGCCGGCGTCGCACAGGCCGATCATGGCGATGAACAGGCCCAAGCCAACCGAGATGGCGTGGCGCAGGACCACGGGGATGGCATCCATGATGGCCTCGCGCAGGCCGCACAGGACGAGCAACAAGATGACGACACCCTCGAGAAAGATAACGCTCATGGCTACGTGCCAGTCGCCACCGCACATGGTGGTGGTGATGCCCGCGATCATGGCGTTGATGCCCAGCCCTGACGCGCAGGCGAGTGGGCGGTTTGCGAAGATGCCCATGCAGATGGTCATGATGCCGGCGCCCAGGCAAGTGGCGCAGGCGAGCGCTCCCGCATCGATGCCGGCGCCCGAGAGCACCGCGGGGTTGACGGCAATGATGTAGGCCATTGCCAGGAACGTTGTCAGTCCAGCGCGAAGTTCGGTCCCGATTGTGGACTTGCGCTCGCTGACGTGAAATAGTTCGTCCATGCACACCCTTTCCTTGTTCGGCCCCGAGTTTAGGCCGATTGACACGAACTTACTTACTATATCGCCTTTACAACCTTGCTGTTCCTCGCATGTCGATGTTCGGCGCTTTGTAATGGACGGGCGGTATTTTCCGTATGAAAATGTGTAGGTACCGTATACTTAAGCAGTTACAACGACCCCTATGGAGGAATGCATGATTAAAGAGCTCTGCCACGACGAGGCTATTCTGTCCCAGCGTTGCGAGGTCGCGACTGTCGAGGACGAGTCGGTGGCGCAGGACCTGATCGATACCATCAAGTCGCTCGACGATGCCGGCTGCCTTGCCGCCAACCAGATCGGCGTCACCAAGAAGGTCTGCGTCTACCTGGACGATGCCGGCGAGCCCCATGTGCTCTACAACCCCCGTCTGGTGTTTGGCCTGGGTGCCAGCAAGATGGAGGAGAGCTGCCTGACGCACGAGGAGATCACCAAGTCTACGCGCTACATCAAGTGCAAGGTTGCCTTTGACCAGATCGTCGATGGCAAGATGCGCGAGCGCAAGCAGGACTTCGTCGGCTTCGAGGCGCAGATGATTCAACACATGATTGACCACTGTCTAGGAAAGTTGGTCTAAGGGGACCAAAGCACCGCACCTTGCCGCTCAATCGTCGCTCGCGTACCTTAAGTACGCTTCGCTCCTCTTTTGTGGCAATCTGCGGCACTTTGACCCCTTAGACGACCTGCGGGGTTAATTTGGTTGAGTTTATCCTGATTGAATAGTCCGGGCGTGACATTGTTGTCATGTCCGGGCTTTTTTGTTTAGGGCCCCTTTAAATTGGTGACAATGAACTTAGCAAGAACGTAAAGCTAGGAGGCGCTATGTGCACGAGTATTCGATTTACCGATAATTCTGGCAACATGTATCTGGGCCGCAACCTCGACTGGAGCTTTGACTACGGCGAGCAGGTTCGTGTGATGCCTCGCGGGTTCCACATCCCGTATTCGTTTATCGACGACACGACAGCGGCACACGCGGTAATCGGCATGTGCATCGATTACAAGAACTATCCCATGTTTTTCGACTGCGGCAACGATGCGGGCCTGGCGGTGGCGGGCCTCAACTTTCCCGGCTATGCCGAGTATGCCGAGGGCCCGGTTGATGGCAAGACCAATATCGCGGCCTACGAGTTTCCCCTGTGGGTGGCGTCGACGTTCTCGACGGTCGATGAGGTCGAGGTGGCGCTGCGTGACGTGGCGATCGTGGCCAAATCGGCGGGCGAAGGCCTAGGCGTGTCGCTGCTCCACTGGATTATCGGTGACGACCAGCGCAGCATTGTGGTCGAGATGA
>JAIJJM010000638.1 GCA_022728415.1 Collinsella sp.
GGCAAACGCACGTTCACGCTGTTCGGCGTCACGACCGGTCTCGCAAAAGACGGTATCGGCAAGACCGATGTCAGAATCACCGATCAGAAGTTCCTCGACCAGGTTCGGTCCAGTGACGGGTACAAGACCACCCTCGCCGACCAAGGCGGCAAGAAGCCCACAGCAACGCTCGCCCTCGAACAGCCCGTCGACGCAATCAAGGTACCGCCATCAGCCATCACCGGGCAGAACGGCACCCGCGCATGCGTTTCGCCCGACGGCAAGCGGGCCATCCCGGTCACCGTCATCGGCTCGGCGCTCGGGGCCACGCTCATCCAGCCCGAACAAAACGGTGCCGTCATCGGCAAAGTCGTGCTCGGGCACAGGCTCGACGGCGTCCAATGCCCGGCTGCGGAGGTGAAGTGATGACTGATGAGAAGACCCGCATCCCCTCGGTCATGGGCGAACACGTCGGTCACCGGTTTACGGACGGTCCCTGGCTGTTTCGCGACCTCGACTTCACCCTCACGGCCGGCGAGGCGGTCGGATTATGCGGGCCGTCGGGATCCGGCAAATCCACGCTTCTGTCTATCATCGCCGGCTTCGAGAGGCCGGCCGAAGGGGTGGTCCGACGCATGCATGTCAGCCGCGTGCGCTGGGTGTTCCAGAACCCGCACGGCATGCCCCGGCGCGCCGCCATCGACCACGTCGTGCAGCCGCTGCTCGGCCAGGGCGCCGATCGTCCGCAGGCCGAGGACGAGGCCATCTCCATCATGAGGACGTTCCATCTTGCAGAAGTCGCCGATCGGGAATTCCGCGAACTGTCGGGCGGCGAGGCCCAACGACTCATGCTCGCCCGAGCCATAGCCAGCAAACCCGACCTCCTGCTTGTGGATGAGCCCACCGCGCAATTGGACCAGCGCACTGCCAACGACATCGACTCCACCCTCACCGGGCTTGCCCACGGCGATGCGATTGTCGTCATCGCCACCCACGATCCCAACACCCGCGCCGCATGCACCCGCGTCATCGACCTTGCATGGCATGCTGCGGCGCCTGATGACACCGCCGGCCATGACGCCGGTCCCGACCCTGATGCCGGCTTCGGCGCCGACTCGGAAACGGAGAGCGATACACGATGAAACCAACCGCCATCCTGTCCGAAGCGTGGCGTGACATCGCCACCGGCACCGCACGAGCCCTCGCTTGCGCCACCATTCTGACCGTCATCGCCGTCGCCGTCGCCACATTCGACCTGACCGGCATCCTCGCCCTCCAGCACGAGTCGCGCCAATGGGCCGACAGCGCGGCCGCCATCCACATCATCTCCGGCGGCAAGCAGATAGACTCCGCAAGTTGCGCCAGTCTCACGCGAGCCACCGGCACTACGGGGAACGGCGGCGGGGCGACGCCCATCCAAGCCGCAGGAGCGCTCAGGGCCGCCGGTGAAATCACGTTGACCGCCATGCCCGCCGCGCCCTTGGACGCATGGCAGGCCACGCCAGGTTTCGCCGACGTGCTCGGCATCGGTGTAACGCAGCAGACCCGCCCCGGCGTATGGATATCCAACCAGCTCGCCCGCACGCTTCATATGCGCGAAGGTGACGACCTGGCCACGACCCGAGGACGGATGCACGTGAGCGCGGTCTTCGCGTGGCCCGATGACAGCCGCGACCAGCGCCTCGCCTACGCGGTCGTCTCGCCCGTCCCCGCGGGCAGCGCGCGACAATGGGACGAATGCTGGGCCACCATAGACCCCGCCAACCCCGACGCCGAAGACCTGCTCAACACCACGGCCATCGCCGTACCCGGCGCCGCGCCCGCCACGCAGGTCAAGCAGGCCAACACCATGCTCGGCACCGATCCCGACCTCGCCGGCCGGTACCGGGGACGTGCCA
>JAIJJM010000639.1 GCA_022728415.1 Collinsella sp.
TTCAGACACCGTAACTTCTCCCTAAAACGCAGCACGATGTCAATTGTAAAGACCGGTGTATACGAATTGCTTTCGCTATGCAAGCGTTTCGGGCAACGGCAGCAATAAGAACCCCCAATGGGGCATAACGAATCGTTGCACAACAAAACGGGGCCCGATACAGCCGCACCGAACCCCGTCCTAGTTCTTAGATTATCAGGCGACCAGGAACTTACTCCTCGAATCCGTCCTCGCCAGCGGACTTCTTCTGCTGATCAAGCTTGCGCTTGCCACTCACAATGGACGTGGCACCCAGCGTCGCCAAGCTTGCGCTGGCGAGGCTCGCCATCACGATGAGGTCACCCGTCTTGGGCATATTGCCACCCGAGACCTTGGTCGTGGTTGTGGTGGTAGTCGTCGTGGCGGTTGTAGTGCTGCCCTTGTCACCGGGCTTCTGCGCATCGGTGTCGGACTGTTTCGCACCCGGACCGGCAGAAGCATCGGCAGCACCGTCAGCATGGGAGCCGGAGCCCTGCCCAGACGTTCCCTCATCAGAAGAAGAGGCGCCGTTAATGCCCGCCATCAAAGACGACCCCAGCATGGAGCCAAGCTGCTCGCCGGCAGAAGGCTTGCTTTCCGTCGAGGAATTGCCAGCATCGGAGCCCTCGTTCGAACCGTCCTCGGAAGCATCGGAGCCAGAACTGTTAGAGGAATCAGAACCGTTAGAGGTCCCAGTATCAGCAGAGGAATCGCCAGCGCCGTTGGAAGCGCCCGCATCGGTAGAGCCAGATGTCGTGCCATCCGTAGAGCCGTCGGAACCAGAAGTCGACGAATCGCCAGAAGCAGCGCCGCCGTTACCGGCATCATCGCTGCCCGCACCAGTCGAAGGCGCACCCGTCTCGCCGCCATTGTCCGCATCGCCATCGGTACCAGGCGTCGGCGCAGCGGGAGCAGCGGGCGCCATGCTCGGACCGGGCGCCGGCGCAGGCGCGGGCTCCACAGGCGTTACCGCGGCAGCCTCGTCCTCGGCAATATAGACCAGACAATCCTTGAGCTCATTACGATAGCGGTTCTTCCAGCCCTCGTGGTACTGGGGCTGGCTTGCATACTTGGTCGCCACGTTATTGACAACGCTGTTGGAAAGCGCCGTCACAAACTCGCGGTCGGTCATGTTGTTGGAAAGACTTGCCCAGCGGAAAAAGTCCTGGCAGCCACCGGTGCCGCACATATTGGTAATGCTCCACACCATGCCCTTGACGCAGTCAGCGCGGCCGGAGATGTCAATGCCAAGAGCGCTCTTGAGCCATGCCTCGGTCACCGCATAGTACGAGTTGTACGCATAGGCATCCTGCAGCGCCGAGAACTCCGCCGGATCGGTGTTGTAAGCACCCAGGAAGGCATCCTGCGCGATGCGGCCCAGCTCGGTGAGCTGGCCGTTCGCATACATGGGGTTGTTTGCGTTGGAAATCTCGCTGCCGCGATCGATTGCAGCCTTAAGCATGCCGTACTTAGCAGAATCGTAGTTATAGACCTGCTTCATAAACGGAATAAGCGACCAACGGCGGTCGAACTGGTAATAACCCAGCGCGTTATAGCCGTCGCCATACGAAAAACCCTGGTTGTAATTGCCATGGCTCTCGTATTTGGTGAAGTATTTCATCTCGTCAGTCACGTTGACAAACGAAACGCCCTGAACCGACCTCAGCACGCCCGAGAAGGACTGCTGGATGTACAGGCCCTTATCGATATCGGTGGCATCCGAGGCAACGCCCGGCGTGGGCTCCTCGGCTATAGCGGTTGCGGGTGCGGCAACGGCGCCAAACGAAAGCGCCAGCGTCAGGCCCGCAACAATCGCGGAATGCTTGGGTTGCATACATCCTCCCTGCAT
>JAIJJM010000640.1 GCA_022728415.1 Collinsella sp.
GGTCCCAACGGCGCCGGCAAGTCGACAACGCTCAAGATGATCTGCGGGATGCTG
This sequence comes from Collinsella sp., assembly GCA_022728415.1. The sequence goes on from JAIJJM010000640.1 coordinate 55, forward strand.
CGGCCGACGGCCGGGGAGATTCTCTTTGCCGGGCACGCCTGGCGCCGCGAGGACCTCTACGCAATCGGCAGCCTCATCGAGGAGGCGCCGCTCTACCCCAACCTCACCGCGCGCGAGAACCTGCGCGTGCGCACCACGCTGTTGGGCCTTTCCGAGAGCCGCATAGATGAGGTGCTCGCCGCCGTGGACCTCGCGGACACCGGGAAGAAGCGCGCCGGGCGCTTCTCGATGGGCATGCGGCAGCGCCTGGGGCTCGCGCTGGCGCTGATCGCCCGGCCACGCCTGCTCGTGCTCGACGAGCCCACCAACGGCCTCGACCCCATCGGCATCGAGGAGCTGCGCGACCAGATCCGCGGCTTCGCGGCGGCGGGTACGACGGTGATCGTCTCGAGCCACATCCTCTCCGAGGTGCAGCAGATGGCGGACACCATCGGCATCATCTGCGGGGGGCGCCTCGCCTACGAGGATGCGCTTCGTCCCGGGCAGGACCTCGAGGAACTCTTCATGAGCTTCTGCCGGGAAGGGCGACGAGCGCGCGGGGAGGTGGCGGCATGACGGGCGAGAAAGGCGGCCTGCTCGCGGCCCTGCGCGCCGAGGCCCTGAAGTCGCGCCACGCGGCACCGGTTCGCCTGGCCGTGCTCATGGCGCTGCCGATGCCGCTGCTCGGCGCGATGCCCTACCGGGGCGTTCAGATCTTCAGCGCGTGGAACTACTGGTACGTGCTCTTCCTGCCCGTGTCTCTCTCACTCGTGGTGGCGTGCGTCGCGCGGGCGGACGCTCGCACGCGGATGCGGGGGCTTCTGGGCCTGGGCCTCCCGCTCGGGCGCGCCTGGTGGGCCAAGGCGCTCTGGTGCCTCGCGCTCTGCGCGCTCTCGAACCTCGTGGTCTTCAGCATCTACCTCGCGGGATCGGCGTTCTCCTCGCAGGGCCTCACGGTCGCGGGCACGCTCACGATGCTCCTCTGCGCGCTCGTCAACACGGTGACCGCGGCGTGGATGATCCCCGCAGGGCTCTTCCTCACGGCGCGGCTCGGCATGCTCGCGGGCATCTTCTGCCCGCTCGCCGCGCAGCTCATGGGTGGTTTCGCCTGGTCGCTGATGCCGCTGCCGCAGCTCTTTCCTCCGTCGGCGAGCATGGTCATCCCCACGAGCTTCATCCCCGTGCTGCCGAGCGGCGAGCCACTCGCGGCGGACATGGCGCTCGGCGGGGCGCTCGCGGCGGATGGCATGCTCACGCTGGCGGGCCTTGCGGTCAGCGCGCTCGCGTTCGCCGCGCTCACGGCGGCGGGCGCGGCCTGGTTCGCGCGCTCCGAGGAGAGGTGATGGCCATGACACGACTCTCCGACCCGACGCCGCGCATGACTCTCTCGCGGGCCCTGCTCTCCGAGGGCCTGCGCCTGGCGCGCTCCCCGCTCACGGCGGTGCACCTCGTCTGCGGCCTGGCAGCCGGTCTTGCCTGCGGTGAGTACTTCTCCGTAGCCCGATGGGACCCGGCGCTGGGCGCGGACGCCTACGTCCAGTTCCTCGGCGCCCTCATGCCGCTCATGTCCGCCATCGTCTGCGGGCTCGCCGTGGACGAGGAGCGCGCTGCCGGGCGCCTCGCCAACCTCACGGCGGTCCCCTCGCGCGGGCGCGCCGTCGCGGCGAAGCTGCTCGCCCTTGTGGCGCTCGGCGCCGCCGCGCTGGCCGTGGCGCTCGGCGTGTTCGGGGCCGTGCTCGCCATTGCCGGGCGCCTGCCGCTCGGGCCCGCTCCGCTTGCGGCCGCGTGGGCGGGCATCGTGCTGGGCAGCCTGCCCCTCTACGCGCTGGG
>JAIJJM010000641.1 GCA_022728415.1 Collinsella sp.
GCGTTACCCCTTGTAAATGATATGGCTTTGTTATCCATATGGCCGTATTTTGTTAAATGCAAACGTGATAATGAGAATTATTATCGATCAATTTTTTATGATCAAGCTTTTTTTTAACCGCCATTAACACAATAAACAGGGGGTTATGAAACTTATCCTGCGCCCTGGAAACCACTTTATTTTTATGGTTATTCCCCCATGACCTCATCACTAAACTTTGTCGTTAACAGTGATAATTTTCTCTTCGCTTTGCTCTGCAAGCCTCGATATCTCTGGGTTCTCAGCTTTTTCCCGCGCTGAAATTTAGTCGGTAACAAGAACGTTAGCTGACGAAGCATCTTGATAAAAATCAAAAATAAATACGCTTGTAACGCCTTGCGTATTGAATCGACGGTTGTATTTCATATATAACTCAAATGATAATCATGATCATTCTCAATTTGATAAGAGTTCTCATATTATGCCAAGGATCATCACCAGGCCGTTTCTTTTTTCCCCACTGACGTTATGTATTTCAGCCGTGGCCTCTGCCGCGAAGACCGCGGTAAAACGAAAAAAATTGTTTACGGCAGTACTGGCTCTTAGCTGGGCTTTTAGCGTAACGGCTGCCGAACGTATCGTGGTCGCAGGAGGATCGCTGACGGAGCTAATCTACGCGATGGGCGCTGGCGAACGCGTGGTTGGTGTCGATGAAACGACATCTTATCCACCAGAAACCGCCAAACTGCCGCATATTGGCTACTGGAAACAACTCAGCAGCGAAGGCATTTTGTCACTTCGCCCGGATAGCGTAATTACCTGGCAGGATGCCGGGCCACAAATTGTGCTCGACCAACTACGAGCGCAGAAAGTCAACGTCGTCACCCTGCCGCGTGTGCCTGCCACCCTTCAGCAGATGTACGCCAACATTCGCCAACTGGCAAAAACGCTACAGGTTCCTGAACAAGGCGAGGCGCTGGTGACACAGATCAACCAACGCCTGGAGCGAGTACAGCAAAACGTGGCGGCCAAAAAAGCCCCGGTTAAAGCCATGTTTATTCTCTCCGCAGGCGGAAGTGCGCCACAGGTTGCCGGTAAAGGCAGCGTCGCGGACGCCATTCTTTCGCTTGCCGGAGCAGAAAACGTCGCAACCCACCAGCAGTACAAAAGCTACAGTGCAGAATCACTGATTGCGGCCAATCCAGAAGTGATTGTCGTAACCTCACAAATGGTCGATGGCGATATTAATCGGCTACGTTCTATTGCCGGAATTACCCACACTGCCGCATGGAAAAACCAGCGCATTATCACCGTTGATCAAAACCTGATTCTGGGAATGGGTCCGCGTATTGCTGATGTCGTTGAGTCTTTACACCAGCAGCTTTGGCCGCAATAAATGGATTTAAATCAGACGAATGAACACAAATAACACCCTGGATCTCACGCCACATTTTGCTTTAGACGGTGATCAGCCATTTAAAGACAGGCGCGCCATGATGCCGTTTCGTGGAGCCATTCCGGTTGCCAAAGAGCAACTGGCACAGACCTGGCAAGAGATGATCAATCAAACGGCATCACCTCGTAAGCGACTGATTTACCTACACATTCCTTTTTGTGCGACACACTGCACGTTTTGTGGCTTTTATCAGAACCGTTTTAATGAAGATGCGTGTGCTCATTATACCGACGCCCTGATTCGTGAAATAGAAATGGAAGCGGACAGCGTATTGCATCAGTCTGCCCCCATCCACGCGGTCTATTTCGGTGGCGGTACGCCTTCCGCGCTTTCGGCACACGATTTGGCCAGAATCATCACCACATTACGAGAAAAGCTGCCACTGGCCCCTGATTGTGAAATCACTATCGAAGGCCGGGTACTGAAT
>JAIJJM010000642.1 GCA_022728415.1 Collinsella sp.
GTCCAGCACCACGATGGCGGCGCCGAGCTCTTTGGTTATGCACCGCCATTCCTCGAGGATCTCGCTGTAGTTGCGGCCCAGCCGGTCAATGGAAAGTACCACCAGCACATCACCGGAATCCAACGCGCACAGCAGCTCGCGATACCGCGGTCGATCGAAGTCCTTGCCGCTCGCATGATCGGCAAAAATATTCGCCGGTTCCACGCCATAGGCGCCCAGCGCATCCAGCTGCCGATTCAGATTTTGATCACGCGAGCTCACCCGCGCATACCCGTACACCGTTGTCATCTCATCCCCGCTCTCTCGTAAACCTCCCAAAAGGGAACAGGTTTATTTTGGTAGGTTTTATCTCCCCTGTAGCAGGCGGAAGACGCAAGCACACGAGCGGCAAGACGATTGATGCGCCACAAAACAGGCGGCCCCAAAAGACCGCCCCGTTCTCTATCAATCAGCAAATTTCGGCTAATGAATAAGCCTGAAATCCAAGTGCCCGCGCGTGGTGTTGACGCGCGAGACCTCGATGATCACGCGCTGCCCCAGCTCATAGCGAGTCCCCGTGTCGGCGCCCGTGAGCGTGAGCGCGTCCTCATCGAACTCGAACCACTCGTTGCCCAGACTCTTGATCGAAAGCAAACCCTCAACCTGTGTCAGATCCAGGCGCACAAAAAGACCCATGCTGCTGACCCACGAGATCGTTCCGGCGTAGCGCTCACCCAGGCGGTCCTCGTAGTACTGGGCGATCTTGATCTTTTGCGTCGCATGGCTGGCGGCGTCGGCTGCACGCTCGGCATCGCTGCACGCGCGGCAGATTTGCGGCAGGATGCGCGGCAGGGACTCGCGGCCCTTACCAATCAGCCGCGGCGTACGCGCCAAGGCGTCCTTGCCGCCCAGCCGCTCGTAGGCCAGCTGCAGCTTGAGTACGCGATGCACCACCAGGTCGGGATAGCGGCGAATGGGACTCGTAAAGTGGCAATAGCACGGCGCGGCAAGTGCAAAGTGACCCTCGTTGCGCGGCTTGTACAGTGCGCGCTGCATACTGCGCAGTAGCAACGTGTTGACGAGCGGTGCGTTGGCCGTACCGGCTGCGGCATCAACCGCCGCCTGCAGCTCGTCGGGGCTTCCCAGAGCAATGCCTGCCGCGCGACGGTCATCGATGATACCCAGCTGTGCCAGCGCCACGGCGGCACCGTGCAGGCTGTCGGGGCTGGGATCGTCGTGCACGCGATAGCAGGCCTCGATATCGCGGTCGGCCAGCCAATCCGCCACGCACTCGTTGGCCAGCAGCATGGCTTCCTCAATCAGCGACGTGGCGCACGAGCGCTCACGGGCCACGATCTGCACGGGCGCACCGTCCTCGTCCAACAGCGCACGGATCTCGGCCGTATCAAAGTCGACCGAACCGCGTGCGCGGCGAATACGACGGCGAAGCTCGGCGAGCTCATTGGCGGCTACGAGGAAATCCCCCAAGTCGACGCTATAGCCGCGGGCGGTTTTCTCGCACGCAAGCCCGCGCTCGAGCGCTTCCTCGCGCGAGACTTCAACCGCGGCAACATCCTCGGCGGCACCCTCCAGCACCGAATACTCCACCGCACCGGCACGTACCAGCAGCGCCTCGGCGCCGTCGTAGTCCATGCGCACGCGTGAGCGGATCACGCTGGGATAGGGATCGTAATGGCGCACGCGACCCTGCGCGTCGAGCTCAATGTCGACGGTAAACGCCAGGCGGTCCTCGTCGGGACGCAGCGAGCACAAATCGTTCGACAGGCGCTCGGGCAACATGGGCAGCACGCGATCGGCAAGATACACCGACGTCGTGCGATGGCGGGCCTCCAGATCGATATGTCCGTCCCAGGCAACAT